>CAZJYL010000014.1:0-17573 GCA_964550265.1 uncultured Bacteroidaceae bacterium | reverse complement strand
AAACTTATTTATTATGAAATTAATTGCCCGTTACGTTTTTGCTTTTGTTTTGTTTTCGCTTTTTGTTTTGCCCTCTCATTCTCAAAAACAAATTGCCTTAACCGACATTTGGGTTAACTATGTATTTTATCCAAAATCTGTATATGACATACAGAATTATCCTGTTGGTCAGAGTTATACGGTAAAGGAGAGCAATAACATTAATTTGTATAATTATAAAACAGGAAAAAAAGAAAAGACCATTATCGGACTTGATAATCCAAAATTAAGCGAAATTGGCAGCATTGACGAATATTCGTTTAATTCCGACGCCTCGCTTTTGTTGATAGGAAGCGATATAGAAGGCATATACAGGCATAGCGTAAAAGGCAATTATTACGTTTATAATTTTAAAACCGAAAAGCTGATAAAAATTCCCGGAGACGGAAATGTGCGTTTACCCGATTTCAGTCCTGATGGCAAAAAAGTAGCCTATGTAAGAGATAATAACATTTATGTTCTTGATATGGCATCGGAAAAAGAAACAGCCATTTCTACAGACGGCGAATGGAACAAGATAATTTATGGTACAATGGACTGGGTTTATGAAGAAGAATTTAGCATAACAAAGGGATTTGAATGGTCGCCTGACAGCAAATACATTGCTTATTTCAGGATGGATGAATCTGATGTGAAAGAATTTACATTAACATATTATGGTAAATTATATCCGACAGAATATAAATATAAATATCCAAAAGCGGGAGAGGATAATTCTTTGGTTGATATTTATGTGTATGATGTGTCTGCCAACAAATCTGTTAAAATGGATGCGGGGGAGGAAACCGACCAATATATTCCACGCATTTATTGGACTTATCAACCCGGAAAAGTTGTGCTGCTTCGTTTAAACAGATTGCAGAACCATCTGGATCTTTTGCTTGCTGATGCTGCTACAGGTTCATCAAAAGTGCTGTTGGCCGAAGACAATGAATATTATGTAGATATTACCGATAATACTAAATTCCTTAAAGATGGCAGCGGTTTTATTTTTACATCAGAAAAAAATGGCTATAATCACATATATTATTATGGCATGGATGGCAGTTTAAAAAAGCAACTTACTGACGGGAACTGGGACGTTGCAGAAATTTCTGCCATTGACGAAGCAAATAAAATAGTTTATTACATTTCTTACGAAGATGGCCCGATGAACAAGATTTTATATTCGGTTACATTCGACGGAGTCAAGAAAAAAATATCGGCAAATCTTGGCAGCCACCAGGTTACGTTTAGCAGCGATTATGCATATTATATCGACAATTGGTCGGATGCAAACACGGCTCCGAAATATTCCATCAATAACAATAAAGGCAAAGAATTGGTAGTATTGGAAGATAATTCGGTGCTAAATGCAAAGATGAAAGAATATAATTTTACAAAAAAGGAATTCTTTTCTTTTAAAACATCAGATAACGTAGAATTGAACGGATGGATGATTAAGCCTGCCAACATGGAAAAGGGTAAAAAATACCCCGTATTCATGTATATGTATGGCGGACCCGGTGCCAATACCGTTGAAAACAGCTTCGGATATTTCGATTTTGCGTGGTTTCAGATGCTGGCACAAAAAGGCTACATCGTTGTTTCGGTTGACAATAGGGGAACAGGCGGACGTGGCGAACAATTTAAAAAATGCACCTATTTGCAGCTTGGCAAATATGAAGTAGCTGACCAGATTGAAGTAGCTAAATATCTGGGAACACTTGATTATGTTGACAAAGCCCGCATTGGTGTGTTTGGATGGAGCTTTGGCGGATATTTGTCAACATTGTGTATGACTAAAGGCAATGAATATTTTAAAGCGGGTATTGCTGTTGCCCCTGTAACAAACTGGCGCTATTACGACAATATTTATACCGAACGTTTCATGCGTACACCACAGGAAAATGCCGACGGTTATGATAATAATTCGCCGATTAACTTTGTGAAAAAATTAAAAGGCAAATATTTGCTTGTTCATGGCACCACCGACGACAATGTTCATGTTCAGAACAGCATGGATCTGATTACGGCTTTAGTTAATGCCAACAGAGATTTCGACATGTTTTTATATCCGAACAAGAACCATGGCATTTATGGCGGTTTTACAAGATATCATCTGTATAACAAGATGACTAATTTCATTCTTGAGAATCTCTAAGCAATTGCTTTAGCGCAATGCGTGTAATAAATCAGGCAAAATATTCATTTGCCAATAGGATTGTTTAATGTGTTTTTATGATAAGGCTATAATTTAGTCCTGAAAATCTGTCCATCAGCATTTTGAATTTTCACAATCACAAGCTGCTGTGGAATGTGGATGGTAGTCGGACTATTGGAAATTATTTTGTTCAGAATTAATTTACCCGTTATATCATATACGCTAATAACAGCTTCTTTATTTAGACCTTCGACGTACAAGACATCATCGAGGCGGTAAACCTGAGGTTTAAAATTATCTGGATTACTTATATTAGCATTAAGCGGATAAATTTCCAGATCAAAATCGTAAACCAAACCTTCGTAAACCGGAGCATCAGCATGCGGATGGTTGTACCATGCATTATTGTAAACCACGCGTATTCTGCCGCTTGATTCTTGTGTTACATCCGGAGCTTGAAAATTAAAAGTTACATCCATCGATTCCATATTTCCGCCAATATCGTTTAATGGAGGCTGATTTCCTATTCTTGGCAGAGAAGTCTCATAACTGTAATCTCCGTTCATGTCGGCGTAAGCATATACGCAGGTATAGCGTAAATCCTGCAAAACAACACTTTCATTATAGCTGCCAAGTGAAAACGCCTTCAGATTTATTGAAAAATCAGCGCCCGATTCCACCTTGATTTTTTCATCCACAACTGTGAAGTATTCGTCAGGCTTGCTGCTGTAATTAATTTCATAAGGATCAATGGTACCGGTGGCAGTTATATTTTCAACATAAGTGTTTTCGAAAAAGTTACTGTCGAAATCATTAGCCCCTGACCATAATGGTACATTATAATCTTCCAATTGCAATTCATAAATTTTCACCCAGTCAACTTCCATTTCGAAAGGGAGATGAGAATCAGTTACAGGTCCTCCCCAGCTACCGTTGCAGGACGAGTTAAGAATCAGGTAGAATTCGTGATCATAAGGCCATTGCCATTGAACAGCAGGGTCTAAGCGGGGGTAAGTTAAATTTGTCACCCCGTTTACAAGAAAAACCAATCTGTCAGGATACCATTCCAGGCTGTATGTGTTAAACTGGTTTTTATTGTAAGTTGCGGTGGTATGGTCGTTAGGAATTTTGTTTCCCAAACCGTTGGGTGGATTGGTAGCATAATAAGAATGAATGGTGTGATAAATATAATTGTCAAAATTCAGATGCTCCATAATATCAATTTCGCCCGACCTTGGCCAGCCACCATAGGTTGCCTGTTTTGGCATCATCCAGATTGCCGGAAACGAACCCTGCCCCTCAGGAAGTTTGGCTCTGACTTCAACTTTACCATAACGTATTCCAACCTTACCTTTGGTTTGGACGCCTCCAGTTAAATATGGTACATTATCGGTTGTTTGGTCAAGATTTTTAATAGATCTCAGAAAAAGCTTGCCTTCTTTTACCTCAACTGTTTCAGGGTTGTTGGACACCAGATATTTTGCCCAGTCCACACTCGTTCTACTACAATATGACCAGTATGTACTATCGGGGGCTCCTTCTACGTCAAAATTCTCTTCGAAAATTAGATTAAACTGACCTTTTAATTCTAATGAAAAAAAGAAAAACACTGAAAATAAAAACAAATAAGCAGGTAGTAAAGATTTTTTCATACTATATGTTTTTAATTTAAAGTTAAGTTCCCAATCAATTTTTTCAATTTTTTAGTAAACATTAGCGTCACCTGCAAACATAATATATCCCTGATATATTAGACATTGCCTAACAAATATAATAATTTATTTACCGAGTTTGATGATTAAACATCATAAAAAAAGCCGGATATTCACCGGCTTTATATGTATTTGTTTTAATAATTAGTTACTGCTATAATTGCTTATATCTTCCTGGTCTGTATGCATTATATAGTGTGCAGCGGCAATATTTTGTGAGCGACCAAAGCGTACAAAAATATCGGCTGACTTTGCAAACATGTCATTCATATTGGCATCGTGAACCAAAAGATACCCTGCAATTGTGTTTCCGGCCATTTCAACTAAACGGCGTGCATGGAAGTCAAGCAGTTCGGCATGATTTATTTCTTTCACTTTGTCAACCGTTTTTACGTATTGATCCTGCATTTTTGCAAGGATATCAATCAGATATTGATATTCGGATTTCACCTTAATTTTGGCGCGTTCTTCCATCCAGCTTTGATATGTTCCATTAATCACGCCCTTAATTGCAGCCACAACCTGTAATTGAGATGTTCCCTCATAAATGTTGGTAATTCTTGCATCGCGATAGTAGCGTTCCAGAGGATAATCTTTCATATAGCCCGAGCCACCTAAAATCTGAATTGCATCGTATGCTACCATATTGGCATATTCGGTCGAAAACAATTTGGTTAAAGGAGTCATCACATCTGCCCATTTGTTGTAATGTTTCATCTCATTACGTTCTTCGGGCGTCAAAGTTGAATGAAGGGCTTTGTGGGCATAGCCTTTATAAACGTCAACATACCGGCTTGTTTCGTAAAGCATCGTGCGTGAAGCGTCAACACGTGCGCGCATCATTGCAAGCATTTCATAAACGGGTGCAAATTCTATAATTGCTTTACCAAACTGCTCACGGTCTTTGGCATAAGATAATGCATCGCGATAAGCTGCCTCGCCGATTCCAACGGCTTGTGCCGATACACCGACACGTGCTGCATTCATAAGCGACATCACATATTTAAGCAAGCCCATTCGACGCTCGCCAACAAGTTGTGCGGGAGCATGTTTGAATACAAGTTCGCAGGTAGGTGAGCCTTTTATACCAAGTTTATTTTCGAGTCTGCGGACAATAACTTTGCCATCGCGGCGGTCATAAACAAATAGCGAAAGACCGCGGGCGTCGGTTGTGCCTTCCTCGCTGCGTGCCAAAACCAGTGCAACATCGGCATCGCCATTGGTAATAAAACGCTTTACTCCATCAAGATACCAGCAATTATCTTTTTCGCTCCATGTTGCTTTTAACTGAACAGCCTGAAGGTCGCTTCCTGCATCGGGTTCGGTTAAATCCATGGCGGCTGTGGCTCCAAAGTTGTTGAACATTGGCAGATATTTTTGCTTAATTTCCTCGCTGGCAAATTCGTTTAATGTTTCAGCACAATCCTGAAGTCCCCATATATTACTGAAACTTGCATCAGCACGCGAAATAATTTCGTTGCTCATTACAAAAGGCAGAATAGGGAAATTAAGTCCGTCGTATTTACGTGGAATAGCCAGTCCTACTAACTTTGCATCAGCCAATGCTTTCATGTTTTGAGCTGTGCCACGTGCATAAACAACGGCATTATTCTCGATATACGGACCTTCCAAATCAACGCTTTCAGCATTGGGAGCTATGATTTCGCCGGCAATTTCTCCAATAACTTCAAGAATCTTATCATAATTATCCATTGCATCTTCAAAGTCCTGAGGAGCATAGTCGTATTCATCTTTATCCTTAAAATTATTTTCGCGGATATTCACTATTTTTTCCATCATAGGATTGAACAGATGGAATTGAAGGGCTTTATTATCGTTATAAAAATTTTCCATAATGGCTTATTTGGAGTTTGACCTGTAATATTTAATCATTTTAGGAAGTATTTCAGCAATATCTCCTTTTATGACATAATCGGCTATTTGATTAATTGGTGCATTATCGTCGGTATTTATAGAAATGATTGTAGCAGACTCTGTCATACCTGCTCTGTGTTGAACCGCACCGGAAATGCCGCATGCAATATATAGTTTTGGGCGTACGGTAACACCGGTTTGGCCAATTTGACGCTCATGCTCAGCAAATCCTGCATCAACGGCAGCGCGTGACGCACCAACTTCGCCACCAAGCACTTCGGCCAGATCAAACAAGAGTTTGAAATTCTCCTTGGAGCCTACTCCGTAACCGCCTGCTACGATGATATTTGCATTTTTGATGTTGATTTTTTGAGATTCTATGTGACGCTCAATAATTTCAACTGCAAATGTTTCGGGCGAAACCATTTTATTTACATTAACTTTTTTAACCTCAATATTTGAAGGAGTGGCAACTGTTTCTTTTTTCATTACGCCTTCGCGAACCGTAGCCATTTGTGGGCGGGTTTCGGGGTTAATGATAGTTGCAATAATGTTTCCGCCAAATGCTGGTCGTATTTGATAAAGAAGATTTTTGTATTCTTTACCGGATTTAGCCTCGCTATGGTCGCCAATTTCCAATGATGTGCAATCGGCAGTCAATCCGCATTTTAATTCGGATGCAATACGCGGAGCCAGATCGCGGCCTATTGAAGTTGCGCCGAATAATGCAATTTCAGGTTTTTCTTGTCTGAAAAGTTCACATACAATGGCGGCATGTGGCATATTAGTGTATGGCGAAAGGCGTTTATCACTTGCCAGATGCAAAATATCAACGCCATAAGGCTTCAGAAAGTCGGCAATTTTTTCATCAACATTGCCAATAACAATAGCTTCCAGTTTAACACCAAGGTCGTTTGCCAGTTTACGTCCTTTGGAACATAATTCCAGACTTACGTCGGCAATTGTGTTCTCCTCGGTCAATTCGCAATATATAAAAACGTTATTCACAGTATTTCTTTTTTAATTAACCAATAATATGAGCATCAATAAGGGTTTTCATCAGATGATTCATTTCTTCGTCGGAACCGGTCATTTTTAAAGATTCCTTAGCTGTGAAAACCACATTTTCAATCTTCTTAACTTTAGTGGGCGAACCGCTGAGACCGAGCCATGCCGAATCGGCTTCTATATCATCAACACTCCATTCTTGAATATGCAGATAGGGGCATTTGTCAAATAATGTTGTATAATCAAGTGATTGCTCTTGAAGTTCTGTGCTGGTTTTTGCCCTTTTAAAGCGAATGAGATGCTTGGCGTTTCGTGTACGGCAAGCTGGAGCTGAGCCATGAACAGTAATTACGGCCGGATATGATGTTTTTACAATCTCCACTCCGCGTTCTAAACGACGTTTAATGGTAATTGACGAGTTGTCAACAGCAACAATGTCTTCCGCATAGGTGATTTGTGGAAATTTTAATTTTTCAGCTACCTGAGGACCAACCTGAGCTGTGTCACCATCAATAGCCTGACGACCTGCAATAACCAGATTAACAGGAAATAGTTTGCGGATAGCCATAGATATGGCATAAGATGTTGCAAGCGTATCGCTGCCCGCAAAACGACGGTCGGTAATTAAAATACCCCTGTCGGCGCCACGAAACATACTTTCTCTTATTATATCGGCAGCACGGGGTGGACCCATGGTAACGATAACAACTTCGCAGTCGCTCATCTGATCTTTTATGCGAAGAGCCATTTCTAAAGCATTCAAATCTTCAGGATTGAATATTGCAGGCAGGGCCGCACGATTTACCGTGCCGTCGGCCTTCATGGCATCCTTACCAACATTTCGGGTATCGGGTACCTGCTTTGCCATTACTACAATTCGAAAACTCATGATATTGATATTTGTCAATTTTAGGACTGCAAAATTAATCATATTTACTATTATGAGTGTTAATATTAGTTAACCAAAAACTATTTTTATTAAAATTTATTTAACATTATAAGCAAGTTGCGGATTATCAATTAGATATAATTTACCGGTCAAGCATTTATTTATTTGAAAAGTCAGTTTTTATTTCAAAAAAGCATTTTATATAAAAATTTTACAAGAATTAGTTTCTAATTAGGGCTGTATTAAGAATTTTTGTAAGTTTGAAGTCATATTCAAACCTTAATGTTTTATGAGAAAAAATGAACTCGTTTCTTGCGGAAATTCAGGCCCAAAAGTACGTTCCGATTGCCGAATAGAGATGCAAATTACCGAACAAGATGGGATTCAAATAGAGCTGAAAAGCAAGGTAAAAGTTTTATATGGCAATGATATTATTCGATTAACCAAGGAAATCTTAAGTTTTTATGGAATTGAAAACTGTAAGGTATCTATTGAAGATTCCGGTGCGATAACTCCGGTTTTGGCTGCCCGTCTTGAAGCAGCTATTAAACAACTGGTTGATACCGACAAAGAATATTTGCTCCCGATAATCGAGCAAAATATTTATGAAACCGAAAAGGAGCGCAATCGTGTTTCAAGATTATATTTACCCGGTAATACACCTTCGATGTTTTTGAATGCCGGAATTCATCATCCCGATGGATTGATTTTGGATCTGGAAGATGCTGTTGCTCCGGATAAGAAATTCGAAGCTGCTTTTTTGGTACGTAATGCTTTGCGCAACATTAATTTTTATGGTGCCGAAAAAATGGTTCGTATAAATCAGATCCCACGTGGACTTGATGACTTAAAATTTATTGTAAACCATGGTGTAAATCTAATTCTTGTTCCAAAATGCGAAAGCGCAGAACAGATTCACATGGTTAATGAAAAAATTGCTGAAATAGCAACCGACAAAAACAGACCTATATGGTTAATGCCTATTATTGAAAGTGCTGATGGTATTCTTAAAGCTAAAGAAATTGCAACGGCTGCCGAAAATGTTGTTGCTCTTGCAATAGGACTTGAAGATTTTACCGCTGATATGGGTGTTCAGCGCACACGCGAAGGCAATGAGTCTTTAATGGCAAGAAATCTTCTGACTTTAGCCTGTAAATCGGCCGGAGTTCAGGCTATAGATTCAGTATTTAGTGATGTAGATGATATAGAAGGCTTGCAAAACACCATAAAAGTTTCTAAATCTTTAGGATTTGTAGGGATGGGCTGTATTCATCCGCGTCAGATAAGACCTATTCACGAATTTTATGGTCCGGATGAAGCGGAAATAACAAAAGCCAAAAAAATTGTATTAGCTTTTGACGAAGCCACGGCTAAAGGTCTTGGAGTTGTTTCGCTGGGTAGTAAAATGATTGACCCGCCTGTGGTTAAACGTGCGCTTCACACTATAGAAATGGCAATTAAGCTTGGAAAATTAGATAATAACTGGAAAGAACAAATGTTAACCGAAAATGCTTAGTTTATGAAAAAATGCGATAATTTTGTAATAAATGCTTTGGGACGTAAAGTACCTACTATTGTAAATGGCAAAGAGATGGTGCCTTTTAAAGGACTACGTCAGCATCGTCCAAGCGGAAATAAACATGCACCATATATTCCTACTTGCATTGACTATCCCGATGACGGAAACAAAGTAGTGTCGTCCTTAGCAGAAGCATTGCAGAAATGCGGCTTGAAAGACGGAATGACCATTAGCACTCATCATCATTTGCGCGACGGAGATTTGGTAAGTAATACAATTTTTGATATTGCGCACGATTTGGGCGTTAAAGATCTTGTATGGTTCCCATCGGCTTCTTTTCCCTGCAATGAGCCAATGATAAAATATCTTGAAGACGGCACGATTAATCGTATTGAAGGTTCAATGAATGGTCCTCTTGGTAAATTTACCACAAAGGGAGGCATGAAAGGTTGTGCCGTATTACGTTCGCATGGTGGCAGAGTACAGGCAATACAGGATGGGGAAGTGCATATTGACATTGCTGTTATTGCTGCTCCAATTGCCGACCCCTTTGGCAATGCAAATGCGCTGAGCGGAAAATCAGCATGCGGTATTTTGGGTTATGCTCTTGCCGATTATATGTATGCCGATAAAGTTATTATCGTTACCGACAATTTAATACCATTCCCGTGTATGCCAATGCAGGTGCAGGGAAATTATGTTGACTATGTTGTTGTTGTTGACCAGATTGGAATTCCTGAAAAAATAGTTTCGGGAACTACTCAGGTAACGCGCAGTCCCGACCGTTTATTATTGGCTGAATGGACTGCTCAGTTTTGCGATGAAGCCGGTTTGTTACGTGATGGATGCAGTATGCAGTCCGGAGCAGGAGGTACTTCGTTGGCTGTTGGAATTTACATGGAACAAAAATTGAGAGAACGTGGTCAAAAAGCGCGCTTTGCATTTGGCGGAAGCACCAAATACATGGTTCAGATGCTGGAAAACGGTTCATTGGATTATATTCTTGACGCACAGGCATTTGATCTTGAAGCCGTTCGTTCGGCAAGGGAAAATTCCAATCATATAGACTTGTCGGTATTTCAGGCATATAACTATCATAGCAAAGGCAATTATACCTCAATGACTGACATTATGATTTTGGGAGCCACCGAAATTGACGTAAATTTTAATGGCAATGTTGTAACACATTCCGATGGTTTATTGCTTCACGGAATTGGTGGCTGGCAAAACTGTTTGCATGCAAAAACCGTTATTATTCCAATACCATTATTCCGTGACCGCATTCCTGTTTTGGTTGATGAAGTTACAACAGTGTGCGGCCCCGGCGAAATGATAGATGTTATTGTAACGGAACGTGGAATTGCCATTAATCCTCGCCGCACCGACTTAATTGAAAAAATGAAAAACAGCAAATTGCCAATTAAAACAATTCAGGAATTAAAAGCAGAAGCCGAAGCAATTTGTGGTAAACCCGAAAAACCTAAGTTAAGTGATGAAGCTGTTGCAGTAATTAAATGGGTTGATGGAACAATAATTGATACTGTCTGGAAATTGGCAGATTAATTAAAATTGATTTTCTCACTTTATTATTGAAATATTTGATTAGAGTCCTGGAAATAGGGCTCTTTTCTTATTAAAATTTCAGATAAATTATAAGGCATAAAAACAAGGGAGTATTTTTATACCCCCTTGTTTAGCTTGTTTTTATGAAGATAACAGAATGATTATTTAACCACAGATAATCTTCGTGTCAGTACTACATCTTTATATTTAAGAGTGTAGATATATATGCCTTGTTCTAAGTTGCTGACATCAACAGAAACTGTGTTCTTGCCGGTTTGACCATCAATTGATGTAGCCATAACTACATTACCAAGAATATTGCAAATACTTAATGCACATGCGCCATGGGCGGGTAGGGTAAAGCTGATTTCGGTTTGTGTTGATGCAGGATTTGGTATATTTTGATGCAATATAACACCATCCATTATTGCTTCTTCGATTCCAACAATATCATCAAACGATACGCAAGTAGTATCATTTCCCTTGTAAGGATCGCCAGGAATATTGGTAAAGGCACAAAGCTTATAATTTACCGAAGGGCCAGGATACGTGTTTGTAAAAGTAAAATTAACTGTGGAATCCGGAGGTAAAATACCTGTCCATACGCCATTTTGCGGAGGGAATCCCGAATTAAGTTTATAAGTTACAGGAATTGAAGTAAGCGTATCAGTTCCGAAATTTTTGATTTTCACAGTAACAGTAGTTGCAGCCCCTGTAGTAGTTGAAGCACTTGGGACCACAATTTCCACAACACCACCGTCAGTTGCTACTGCCGGACCAAGTATTTTGATATCATCAATTGCGAATCCGTTTTTAACAATTGTTGTATTTGATTTAAACCCAAAGCGGAATTTAACCATGCTATTTCCCGCAACAGCGCTCAACTTTATAAATGCCGGTTTCCATCCGTTTGTAGCTTTTGTCCATGCCGGAGTTCCAGACGCGTATGAGTCATACCAATTAAAGCCGTTAGGTTCATTAATTGAGCCAAGGGCTGACCATGTAGCTCCATTGTTAATGCTGTATTGAATAAAACCACCATCCATATTTTCTTCAGCGTCTATCCAGTAATAGAAAGTGAAATATGCATTGCTAATACCGCTAAAATTAATATTTGGTGTATAAACATAACCAGACGCCGAGTTTGGATAATTTCCTGCAAGTTTTGTTGCCCAAACATTCACAGGACTATGGGCTGTGTTAATTACATTGGCTGTTGGTATTCCATGTTCCCAAAGAGTTGGCGCATCGGTATAAAGCAATGTTCCATTTTCCATATCGTCCTCAAAAATAATTGATGGGGGTAATCCGTAGAAATAACCACAGGCATTATCATTGGCTGTATTGTTATCACCAACAACTTGGGTTCGTGCACAGATTTGATTACTATCAGGTAAAACAACAACATTTGGCAATGTAATTTGAGTTGTAGCATTTGGAGCCAAGGTACTGTTCCAAATATATGTGCTTGGTGCGCCTCCGTTTAAGGAATATTGAATTGGAATAGAATCCAGGGGGTTAGTGCCATAGTTCTTAACTGTAATAACAACCGGTACTTGAGAACTTTGTGTTTGAATGAATTCCGGTGAATCTATTGTAACCACGCCTGCATCATAAGGTAGTTGCGGTTGTAAAAGTACAGAGTAATCCTCAGTTTCTCCCCATGAATAAGTTCCACAAGGTGTTGTAGTAGCGGCAGTGCCGCTTTCACGGCAAACAACACGCATACCTGTAATACCTGATAATGCAGTTGTTGGAATATTAACAATACCTGTTAAAACAGTTGTTGAGGAATTGAAAGCAGCGCCAAATGCAACTTCTTGCGGTTCAGTAAATACACCGTCTCTATTATAATCAATATACATTTCGCAATATCCGGAATAAAAATTTCCGCTTGTAACTATTGTAATTGAAACGGGATAAGACTGCCCGATAAATAAATTAGCCGGCGGCACTGATAACGAATAATTCGTATAAGTGCCATTATAAGGTTGGGTAGAGGAATTGTTTAAATCACCCAGAGTTACATTTCCTATATCTTCGTCCGATGTATAAGATGCTGCAGAAGCGCAATAGGACAAAGGATTGCAAACAACCTGCTTAATTACGGTATCATTTATTGTATAAATATCACCTGTAAGGCTTGTATAAGCAAGTATCTGGTGTGTTCCAATCGTGCTTAAATCGGCACCACTTGTAAAAGTATAAATAGCTGTGTCGCCGGGTAATAAAGGACCTGCTATAGTTTCAGTGACAGGCGCATTGTTATCAACTTTGAAGCTGACGGGAATATTCGAAGCGGCATTAGTACCATAATTTTTAATTTTTACGGTAACAGTTTCATTATTACTTAATGTCATTCCGGTATTTGGTGAGTCAATAGATATAGGACCAACATCTACAGATGGAATTCCTGTTACAAAAACGGTATCCGGCATTACTTGTCCCGGGCATCCTTGTTTTTCCATTATAACCTCATCAATATACCATCCATCGGCTCCGGAACTATAATCTGAAGAAAATGAAAATGCCACCTGAAGCTTTGATGCTCCATTTAATTGGATTTTTCCTGAAGAAACCATAGTTGGAGAAGTTCCCGTAAAACACCCCGTTAAACTATAAGAATTACAATTTCCAATTGCGGGGTCGTTAGAAAAATAGCCACTTGAATTATAAAGCCCACTTGTTGGAGTAAACAGCATCCATGGGCCGCCATCTAATTTATAAACCACATAGCCTCCATCATAATAATTTTCAGTATTAAAATGATGTTTAAAAGAAAAATCCACATTGTCTCCAAAAACATTTATTTCAGGAGAAACCAGCAGGGCTGAAGCATTTGCAGAAGGATTAGGTATAAAAGCAGACCCTGCACCACCATCACTATTCCACGACCAGTTGTATGATGTATAAGAGCATGGGGTTAATGCAGACCAGCCTTCCAAATCGCTGTCAAAAGTATAATGATGTTTGAAGCCTGATGTGGAAGCAACGTAATAAATCGTGGTATCATATAATATCGGTGTAGTGAATGAGGTGCCGGTATGCAGCAAGGTACTCAGGGCCGGGTCGGCAAACCATTGTATTGTGTCTGTTGAAGATGCTATGAGAGTTGTTGCCGTGGCGTATGGTATTGTAACATTGGTTACCATAACCGGGGCGGGGTTGTGCAATGAGAAAACTATTTTGGCAAGTGTATCATTTACCGGCATTGGATCGCCAACTAAGGATATCCATGTTTTTACGTTGAAATTCTGATCAGTAGCACCTGTAGATAAATCGGTTTGCGTAGTAAATGTAAAGTTTAAAGTATCGCCAATTGCTATTTGGTTTGTTACGGGCTCCGATACCACAGTACCACCATTTACTGAATAAAAAGCAGTTAAGTTGCCATTAATGTCATTTAAGCCGTAGTTTACTATTTGAATTTCTACGCTTTCCATATTTAAATTACAACCTCCAATCGGTGATAAAACGTTTACAATACCGGCTTCATAAAGCGGAGGCGTAAATTCATCAGCACCAATGTCCGGTGTGGTTGTGCTTCTTGATTCGCCATCTATATCGTTATCCACTCCAACGTAAGTCCCCTCATCATTGTGGTTGTACGCCAATGTGTGTAAATCGCTATTACTTATAAATAAGGGATTGTAACTTACCGAATTTCCATCTTCACCGGATGCGTTTTGATAATCGGATAAGCTGTTGTAATCATTATAATTATACTCAGCAATATGTGTTCCTGTAGTATAAATATTGTTATAATCAGATGTAAAATTAGAATAAGACACGCCTAAAGCATAGCCATTTCCTTTGTTTGCGAAGATATTATTATAGATTTCGTTATCATCGCTATAACTATTAAAAAACGCAAAAGAATATGTAGAAGTAGAATAGCAATTTATGCTGTTATGATAAATTTTCAAGTCGCTTGCCTCATCTATATACAATCCGAAAGAGTCGCCGCTACCTCCCGAAGACAAAAAATTGTTTGTTATATTTCCTGTGCCGGCTATGCTGTTGGAAATATCATTCAGGTTCATTGCCGAAAATGTTGCATTATGAATTTTATTCATTCTGATATTAATATTTTCGCAACTGTATAAATTAACAGCTGAAGAATAATCTTCAGTATTTAGCGATGAAATAACATTTGTATCTATTACAACATTAGATGTATTTACAATAATTAACCCTGTATTATAAAAATTATTTATAACGTTATTTATTATTGAAATATCACTGCAGTTAACACCGTAATTTTTATCAAAGTGAATAGAAGCAGATCCGTTGTTAAGGATATTATTCCTTATAATTATGCTTGTGTCGCTGGAGTTAGTGTTGCTGTTAATCAGATTTAAATCATCGTTTACGTTATTGGCAGCAACTCCAGAAATAATATTATTTTCAATTAATATGTTTTTGCAATTATTGCGCAGTTTAATGCAGTTTGCAAAATTATTGTTGGTGGCCTGAATACTCAAATTACGAATATTGAAAAATTTTGTGCCGTTTAAATCAAAAACGTAATTATTGTTTGCCGAATTAGCTTCATTCCTTATTTTTACGTCATTAGCATTGCCGGTTGAAGACTGAAAAGTTACATTGGCTGTTGAATTCGCTCCCGGAATAACAGGTATGGACAATAAAGTATCATAGGTCCCCGGCACAATGTTAAAAATGGTATTTCCATTAATACCGCAATTGCTAAGGGTGCCTACAACATCAGAAAAATATTTAAAGTTTGTTCCACCTGTTGGCACCATGGGGTCAATGGTGTAGATACCGGCCAAAACATTCTGACAGGCAAAATAATTTTTCGCAATAGTGTCATTTGCCGGAAATTCATCAGCAACACCGTTAGGCATCGATGTCCATACTTTTATCTGATGATTACTTTGGGTCGCAAAAGTAACATTTCCAATTGTGATATCTGATGATTGCTGGTCTTGCAGCAGCGAGCCGGTCCATGAGTAAGTTGTTTGAATTACTCCATCAACACTCCAGTTTATGCTAGCACTAGTTAATGTATCCGATCCTAAGTTTTTGATATTGATTTTAACCGGATAAGATGTCCCTACTATAGGGATTGGATATGAAAAAGGTTCGGATATTTTGAATGGGATTATGTCAGTTGCAAAATTATTGCTTCTGAATGCAATTTTTAAATTGGGTCTGTTATAGGTAAGGGTTCCCGTTGAAGGCATGCCGGGGTCAGAGTATGCATGCTGAGCCATATAATTTGGGCTTGTTGAAGTGTAATTAAAATTCGGATATCCGGATGCATAGGACCCATCGTTATTTAACCAAACAATTCTGAGATTACTGCTGCCATCGTAATAAAAAGGAGTTGCAAGAGCAATTTTGGTCCATCCCGTGCCGGTAAAAGTGTAATCACCCGAGTATATTTGAGTCATGCCCGTTGTACTTGGCAAAACAGCAGATGATATGTTGTTCTGGCTTGTTGAAGAAATATACACGCTTTGATTATTCATCGTATAACTGGATGATAAAGTCCCAACATAAAAAAATATGGAATCAATAAAACCAGACATACCGATTTCGTCGGCTGTATAAATTTGTTCACTATATGAATAATTGTAATATCCATAGCAAGGCAAATAACTTGTTGTGCTAGTGCCTGTACCAACTATTACCGTTGGTGCCGGTTTTTTTGTAAAAAACCATTTATTGGAAGAGTTTGCAGTATTAGCTGCCGCTGAGGCATCAGTTGCCGAAATATAATAATCAATTCTGGTATTGTAAGCTTGTGCAGGAATAACAGCTTTAAATGTGTCAACAGAAAGCACCGTCATAGGAATTGAAGTAAATGCACCTCCGTTAATAGAATAATGCAACGATGCAGAAGCAATACCTGAAGCATCTGTAATTTTGGCTTTTATGTTGAAAGGTCCTGTGTTATAAACAGTATCCTGCAAAATTACAGGAACCAAAGTAATAGTCGGCGGAATAAGCTCCGATGGTGCTATTGTAATTTTAACATCGTCTATATACCAACCTTTGCGCAGATTTGCACCCGTGTTATTAACATCTTTAAGTTTAAAGCGAATTTTAACATTGGCTTGATTACCAACAATAGCTCCGATATTAAAATTTTCGGTTTTCCACCATGTATTTTGCGGAACAGTTGCTCCTGAGCCTAAATACCATGCTGTGGGATACGAGGCTTCGGTAAACTTATTGTTTGTAAAATCACACGAGCCAACATAATAGGTGTTTGTAATAAGATTCCACGTAGAACCACCATCTATCGAATATTCCAATTCTGCAGCATCGCCACTTTCAATTTTGCATATATGCTTAAACTCAAGCATAACACTGGTATTTCCCAGAGTGGAGAAAGAATTGGTTGTAAGATAGCTTGTACTGGACAATCCTATGGTGCATGAGTCGCAATATGCACCCGAAACGTGTAATCGAGAATTTATTCCCCACTGTATTGTACCGGAGGAAGTAAGATCGTATGGGGCAGACTCAAAATCTTCGTTGAGTACTACAGTTTGACTATTGACCAGAAAAACAGTCAACAGAAAAACAAAACAAAATAATAGACTTTTTTTCATTGATTTAGAAATTTTTCAGATAACAATGCAAATTTACTTTAATTTGACATAAATTATAACGAATGGTTAAAAAAATATTTAAAATTAATCTTTTCATTTTATAATTTTGCAATAAAAAATGGAGTTTGGATTAACCGAAATAGAAAAAAATGCTTTACTGAAGCGATACAGGACGCTTTTGAAGGTTTGCAAGCCCATTACTGACTCAAAAGACAAAAAATTAATTAGAAAAGCATTTAAT
>CAZJYL010000013.1:0-17585 GCA_964550265.1 uncultured Bacteroidaceae bacterium | reverse complement strand
TATAGACACCGACACCCAATGGGCTACATGGGAAGGAGTTTTGAACTTTTATAAGAAAAACGAAGGATACCTGCAAGGGCAGATAGGTAATCCCGAAGGAGAGGATAAGCCAAACAAAAAGTATTACGATCCGCGCGTCTGGCTGCGTGAGGGAGAAAAGTCAATGGTTAAGCGGCTTTTGGTTGCTTTTGAAGACTTAAACTCCTTAAATTCGTATTAATTTCTGTTAAAGCTATTTTAGTCTTTTTGCGAGCTGCCAAAGCTTACGGCATCAAACATTATTTCAACGGGATGTAATGCTGTTTTGCCGGTGCCATCTTTTATCTGGTGTCTGCAACTTGTACCCGATGCTGCAATAACTGTATCTTTACCGGCATTTCGTATTGTTGGCAGCAATACAAGTTCGCCAACTTTCATGCTTAAGTCGTAGTGTTCTTTTTCAAAACCAAAAGAGCCTGCCATACCACAGCAACCCGAAGGAATTTCCGTAACGCAGAAATGAGACGGAATTTCGAGCATTTTCTTTGTAACATCGGTGCCTATAAGTGCTTTTTGCTGACAATGCCCATGATATAGTATTTCTTTTTTGCTGTCGGTAAACTGAATTCTGTTTATTTTACCCTTTTCGAATTCTTGAACTATAAACTCATCAATCAGCATAGTAAAAGGTGCCATGCTTCTTGCTTTTTCGCGTAACGAGGAACTGCAAAGTTCAGGATATTCATCTCTGAAACTCAATATGGTAGAAGGTTCAATTCCGATTAAAGGATGATTATTTGAAAGAACACCCCAAAAGGCATTTATATTTTTATCTATGATTTTTCGGGCTTTTTTCAGCAATCCTTTTGATATAAAAGTGCGTGCACTTACTTCGTGTTCGTGTAATTCAACTTTATATCCCAGCATGCAAAGCAGACTGATGGCTTTAACGCCAATGTAAATGTCGTTTGTGTTTGTAAATTCATCAACAAATAAACTTACTGTTCCGTTATGTCCCGTAAGCTTATTTAATTCGGGCAGATTTTTTCGAGCCCATTTTCTGAGCGACTTTCCGTGTAGCTGAGGTAAACTGCGCTGCGGGGCAAAACCTATGAGTTTTTTTATCGGCCAAGAAAGAAAATAATTTTTAGCAAACAAATTGTATAGTCCGCTGAAAGGCAGAGCCAACCGGTTTATTTTATCAATGTAGGCAATAGCATATGTGCGGATACGAATTGGGTGTGTATTATACCAGTGCTGTAAAAACTCGGTTTTAAACTTGGCCATATCAACCGACGAGGGGCATTCCGATTTACACAACTTACAGCCAAGACACAAATCCATTACATTGTATATGTCTTTATGGTTGAAAGGGTCTTTTTTGGGGCTGTTAGTAAGAAATTCGCGTAATATATTTGCTCTTGCCCTTGTTGAATTTTTTTCGTCAAGCGTAGCTTGATAACTTGGACACATTCCGCCCGAGCTGTAGTGCAATTTGCGGCAATCGCCCGAACCATTACATTTTTCAACAGCGCGCAATACTCCTTTTTCATGTTCAAAATCGTAATAGGTGTCTATTTCTCTTACCTTAGCCCCCGTTTCGTATCTGAGCATGGTATTCATGGGAGGAGTTTCAATAATCTTCCCATTGTTGAAAATATTGAAGGGATCCCATGTTTGTTTAATCGAAATAAGCAAAGAATAGTTTTTTTCGCCTATCATCAGCGGAATGAATTCGCCTCTAAGTCTTCCGTCGCCATGCTCGCCGCTAAGTGAACCCTTGTGTTTTTTTACCAGTTTAGCCGTTTCTAAAGCTATAGTATGAAACAGCATTACATCTTTAGGGTCTTTAAGATTTAAAACAGGCCTCAAGTGTAATTCACCAGTGCCTATATGGGCATAATATACGCAGCTGAGGTTGTGTTTTTCCAGTATTGAATTGAATTCTTCAATATATTGCGGAAGTGCTTCAGGATTAACTGCAGTATCTTCTACCACGGGAACGGGTTTTGCATCTCCGGGCATATTGCTCAAAACTCCTAATCCCGCTTTACGCAGTTCCCAAACTTTATTTATGTCTTTTCCTGTAATAATCGGAAAATGATATCCAAGGTTATCAGCTCTCATATCAGCTTCCATAGCCTCGGCTTTTAGTTTGATTTTCTCTTGAGATTCTTCTGCAAATTCCACAATTAGTATTGCAGCAGGATCGCCATTAACAAAAAACCTGTTTTTATTTTGATTTATGTTTTCTTTTGTCAAATCTAAAATAGCCTTATCCATTAATTCAACAGATACAGGATTGTGTTTTAGTGCTGTCAGATTAGCTTTTAAGGCGCTCTGAAGTGAAATGCAGTGAATACAAACCAAAGCTTTTTCCTTAGGGGGCAGAGGTACAAGATTTAGTTTTATTTCTGTTAGCAGAGCCAAAGTACCTTCTGAACCTGCAATTAATTTGCAAAAATTAAAAGGCTCTCCTCCTGTAAAAGGCTCAGCCTGCATTAATAAATCTATTGCGTAACCTGTATTTCGTCTTTTTATCGAGGGGTCAGGAAATTCACTTATTATATTTCTTTGGTTTTCTTCGTCAGATAAAATCTCTCTGATATTGCGGTATATATTTCCTTCAAGATTTTCCAGAGTCATTTTCTCTCTGAATTCTTCGCGGCTCAGCTGCCTGAATTCTACTTCTGAGGCATCACTAAGCAATGCTTTAACCGAAATTAAATGATCTCTGGTTGAGCCATATATTAAACTGTGCGCTCCACAGGAATTATTACCAACCATGCCTCCGATATTGCAGCGGGAAGAGGTGCTGGTTTCGGGACCGAAAAACAATCCATATTGTTTTATTTCCCGGTTAAGTTCATCAAGAATTACGCCGGGCTCAACTCTTACCCAGTGCTCCTGCTCATTTATCTCAAGAATTTTTGTAAAGTATTTTGACATGTCAACCACTAAGCCATTGCCAACAACTTGCCCGGCAAGTGATGTTCCTGCAGCCCGTGGTATTAATGTAATATCATTGTCTCTTGCAAATAAAATCAGTTGTTTAAGGTCTTCTTTGTTTCTGGGATATGCAACACCAACAGGAACTTCTCTGTATGCCGAAGCATCGGTTGCATACATGATTTTATGTGCATTGTCGAAATAAAGTTCGCCCGAGAGCTTGTTTTTAAGTTGCGAGAGATTTATCTCTGTTTCGTAAGGCATTTAATGTTCTTAATTATATGCCAAATGTACAAATTATCAGCAAAAGCAAATAAAGGAAATTGTGTTTTAAGGAGGTTGACAGAAAATAAATTTTGAAATTTATTTTTCCACTTCTCTGATTCTGGGGCTTGTATTTACTTTTTTTCGTGTATTTCCCATGACAGACAAAAAATCTTCAATATTGTCTTTCCCCGGAATGAGTGTCTCAATGTTTTTTTCGGTAAACATGCCCGGCATCAGGTAATATCCGGGTTTTTTACCTTCTAATTTTAACCTGTATAAAGGAATAAATTTAACATTACACACTTTGGGTTTTCCGAAAGACGTACGTTTTAAAGTAAATCCAACTAATAAACCTGCATCTGTAAAGGGGTCTTTCTGGTTTGAAATAAAATTACCCAGCGACCAAATAACCAGTCTTTCTTTCATGCTGCCGATGGGAGTAACAAGCTCCATAGGCTGAACAATATGAGGGTGACTGCCAATTATGACATCAACACCATTTTCCAGTAAAAATTTGGCTAAAGCTTTTTGATGCGAATTTTGTTTATGTTGATATTCTTCGCCCCAGTGAATGCAAACTAATATAGCGTCAGCTTCGTTTGATTTTGCTTTTTTTATGTCGGCAGTTATTTGAGCAGAGTCAATACGATTTACCACAAATGGTTCAGGCTCCCTGATGCCGTTGGTTCCATAAGTATAATTTAGAATTGCAATATTCCATCCTTTGATTTCTAGCATGAAAGGATATTTGCTCATTCGTTCTGTAGGATTTCTGAATATACCCGTATGCCACAAATTAACGCTGTCAGCATATGATATGTTTCCGCTAAGTCCTGCAGCACCGCGGTCGCAACAGTGATTGTTTGCAAACACAAAGAAATTAAATCCTGCTCCGCGCAAAGCATCGGCAAATTCTGTCGGTGCGCTAAAACGAGGAAATCCTGAATAAGGCTTTCCTGCCAATGTTGTTTCAAAATTTATAATACGAACATCGGCATTTTGGAGTATTGGCCTAATATATGTATAACATGAATCAAACTCACACAGTCCTGTAGCGTCATTATAAGCTGCTTTATATTGCGGCATGTGCATCATTGCATCTCCCGACACCCAAAATGTTACGGAATCTGATTCAAATGATGGAGATAATTTACCAAATCCCGTGGTTTTCTGTTTAAAAGGGCTTGCTAATATTATTGCAACAACAAGTACCAGTGCCGGTGCTGTGAAAAACAATATCCTTTTTTGCTTCATGTTCATTTTATTTGTCCTGCAAAAGTAATCTGAAATTATAAGAATCAAAATCCGATGTAATCTTTATCAGGTAAATTCCGTTTGCTTGATTCTGAAGATAAAAAACATCACCCGATTTATATGTCCCTGTTCTTATCAAAGAGCCATGAAGGTTGTAAATGTCAATTCTATAGGAGTAATCATACGGCAAATCAATTTTGAAATAACCATTGCTTGGATTTGGATAAATACGGGCGAGCGGACTTTCGTATGATTCAACAGGTGTATAATGTATTGGGTTACTGTCGTTATAAACATAGTTTGGCCCAACCTTGACAAAAAATATGTTATTTACTCCCGGTCCGTAATTTTTTGTAGTTCCTATAAAAGCAATTCCTCCGTCCGGTGTCAAATCAAGGTCGGTACCTTCTTCATCTTGCAATGCACCGTAATACATATAATACCATAAGCCTAAACTGTCTCGCCAATAGCCGATATCGCTATTGCCAAATCCGTAATAATAATCGAATATTCCGCCGGTGAAATGATATTGTCCCAATGAATCGCAAACGCCGCGTCTGATGTTTTTAAGAAAATAAGCCTGAAATATATGCTCAAAATTCAACATGCCGTCGGGTTCCATACATCCGTACCATAAACGAAACTTGGTTGCAGTGTCGGGAAGTATTTCCCCGGCCATAACAATACGCGAAAACGTGTCTTCAAACACACATTCGGTTACTCTGATTGACGCAGACGTATCATGATAACCCGGCCTTGATGTCCAAATTGTATCCAGGTCGAATGTCAGTTTCCATATTGTACTGTGAATTACTTTGTTTTCATTATTTAAACTTTGTGACGCAAGAACAAGATAGCCCCCCGAAAGAGTATCAATATAGACACCCTTGTCGTTAAATCCATCATCAAATCTTGCAGACAGAAGGGAATCACCGGTGTTTCCGTCAAGTTTATATAATAAAACATCCTGGTCTAACGTGTCTATTGCTTGTCCGTAGCCGGTGAAATACACATTGCCGGGTTTGTCCCGTGCCGAGCAAAGACCCTGATCCCACACACTTGTGCCATAGGTTTTTTCCCAAATTGTATTTCCTGATTTTCCTATTCTTGCAACAAGCATTTGATAATCATTGTTTATTAAAGCTGTCCCACTTACAATAACAGAGGTATCGTCGTATTTCGATAAATTTTCTCCTGTGGAAACTATATAAGAATTAAAATATTTTTCCCAAATAATTGAACCGACGGTATCCACGCCAATAACCCAGATAGAAGACTGACCTCCGGGGGTTTGCCTGTTTCCAAGTAAAATATAAGTAGAGTCGGAAAAAGCAACTATGCCTTTACCTTCGTTAAAAGTACCTGCTTTACCATAAGTTCTGACAAAGGCCGTTTGACAAAAAACGGCTGATGCAATAAAAATAAAAATCAAACTATAATAAACTCGCATGATCAGTACATTTAAAAATCAATTTACCCACGACATTGTATGAGACGTTATTGGATAGTTTTATGGGTGTAAACAACATGGGCATTTCTATTACTGCCGACAATTTATCAGAAATTTTTATTTCAAAACCTGGCCCAACATTAACAGAGCCAAAACCTCCAAATTTAATCGGAAGCGACACTCTTAATGTGTTTGCAAGGGCATAAGAGGGAGATAGCTGAACGTACGGGAAAAAGCCCGGCAAATTATAATAAAGTATGTTTAAATCGGTTCGTAATTTACCAAAGTTTTTGCTGCATTCGGCACTAATAAGCAACGGGAGGAAAATACTTTTGCCCGATGTATCACCTTTCAGATTTAATCTGTTTTCGATAGCATCAAGTTCTTGTTTAACCGCGGCACTGATGTTGGATAAGTCAGAAATTTCTATACCATTGAAGTTAATTGTTGTGTCGCGTTTAGTATTTATGGCTTTATTGTTTGTCCAAGCCAGTCCTAAATTAGATATTCCAAATTTCCAATCATAGCCTCCGTTGTTTCCTTTTATTGAGGTGGCAAAATTTAGTCCCATGCCTTTTATAAAAGTTGGACCACCCGTTCTGCAATATTCGCCTTCTAGAACTAATGTTAAACTATCCACGGCTGAAGATGTGTAAAAAGAAGAATTAGAAAAATCAAAATGTGCATAAGAAAATAAAGCAACAGGACCGGCTGCAGCATTTAATGAAATATTTTCGTTGAGCTTGTAACTAATACCGCCCATAATTGTAGAAAAGAAGTGTTGGTTAAGAGATAAAGGGCTGGCTAAAATCTTTTTCCCAACAAATGCATTATTTCCTGCAAACACTAACTGAAACACATCTTTGTTAAAGCCCAGACCAAAAATGTTTTGAGTATAACTTGATATTAAAACAGACAGTTTGTTTTCGGAAGGGAAATGTATTTCGGCTTCGTTAAAGCTGAAGAAACCAATACTGTTTTTAATATTTAAATTTGAAACAGCATCCCATTTTGTTGTAGAATCAATAAAATCACCAAAATAAAAATGATTGAAAAAGTCATTGTTCAAAGTTCTGCTTTCCACTGAATTAATTGTGGTAATGCTAAATTCGGGACATTTATGATTTTGTGAAAATGCAAAATTTGAAATAAAAAATAAAAATAAAAGAAAACAATAACGCATTACTCAATAAATAAATTAAATAAACCGGTGCTTATTACTTTAAGTTTATACCATGGAAAAAACTTAACTTTTTGCCCGGCTATGCCGCCGGTATTAAGCTTTGCCGAAATAACGGCCTTTTTGCATTCATATAAGTGTGATGTTTGATTTTCATCAAGTTTGATTTTCATTAAAATATTTGATGGATTAATAACTTCTCCATTTGCATTTACTATACCCGATGGAATTATATTATTTGGGATAATGCTGTCTGAAGCATTTCCGTTTTCGTCAAGTAAGTATATTTTGAAAGATGCCTCAAGCGGAAATCCATTTGAAATATTTAAATAGATTTCGGACTGAGTTACAAAAGAATTTGATTTGTTTAATTCATATTCTATGGTGTCTCTTAGCAAAAGTCCCTGTATCGCTATATTCATAGGAATTTCAGCATGGATTTTCCCTCGCAGCCCTTGCCCATGATACACAAAATCATTTCCTGTGGAAACATTGCCCAGCGGATTCATTGTTGCAGCAATATCATAAGAGATTTGAGAAGGCAAATTTTCAATAAATTGCTCAATATTGGATGATGAAAAATCCATTACAAATGTTGATGCTGATACATTTCCCGAATAAGGTGGATTTTCAATTGCTCTGGTCAAATTAATAGGCTTGCCCAGCCAAGGACTGTTTAGAGATACATCGGACAATCCCTGCCCTGAAATTTCATTAATAAAAAAAGTTGCATCGGCGCCAATATGGTTTTCCAATGTTAAAGTCATATTGATATTGTCTATGTCGAGGTATTCGATTCCAATATCATTGAAAAATTTAAAAGTCTCATTTCCGGATGATGCAACCATGTGCCGGCCAAAATATCCTTTGGCGTAATCAATAACAATATCTTTAAATTCAACTAAAATATCGATACTGTCATTGTAATGAATTGACACATTTGTGGTAGCGTTAGGGTCAGCAAAAATTTTAATGGTAGATTTAAGAGAATTGCAATGCATGTAAGATGGAGTTAAGTCAAGATACATACCGCTAACATCAAATTTTGCACTAAGAAAATCTCCGGTTTTAGGATAGCTGGGCACTGTGCCGCTGATAGATGCAGGAACTCCGTTAATAAGTGAATTGTCTAATGTATATTCAATATATGCATTGTCGCCAACATAGTTATATGCCCTGATATTTAAACTACCGCTTTTTATACGCATTTCAGTTAGCATTGCTCCGCCCAAATCATAATATTTACTTTCTGTTTTTTTAAGCACCATCGCTCCGGGTGGCACAGTAATGCTGAGAGGCATTACGTAATGGGTGTAGTAAAGAGAATCCGGCATTTTAACAAACGAATCTGTTGTTATGTTAAACAATTCGTAATCGAATATAAAAATCAAACTTGAATCATAATTTGATGCCAACAGAGTATCCTCGATAAAATTATTAATACCCAGCGATGTGTTGAATATTGGTGTGCGTATATCTACGTCCCACGACGGATCTTTGGCGCATGACGATAATAATGCAATAATAAAACAAAAGAATAAAAATCGTTTTTTTAGAGAAAACATAAACGTATTTTATAATAAGACAAAGATAAGTGTTTTCTGTTGCAAAATCATATATTAAATAAATTCATTCCATTGATTATAAACTGCATCATATTAAATCATTATTCGTATTTTTGAACTGATGATTAAAAAACAACTTTCTGCGAGCAACCTTTCACTTATACTAGCCATTTGTTTTGGCATAATTTTGCTCGTTTTTTATTTTGGAGATAATATTATCAGGCTTAATACCGTGTATTTTAATGGCACGGGCGATGGCATAAAAAACTATTACACTGCCGAATATCATGCAAAACATGATGATAATTTGTTTCGGTTCAATGGAATGAATTATCCTGAAGGCGAACATGTAATGTTTACTGACGGATTTTTCCCGATAGTGGCTTTTATTAAAATTTTAAAGCCACTTGTTAATCTAACCGATTATACACATGGCATTATAAACGGAGTTATTGTTTTTTCTTTTTTAATAGCTGTATTTTTTCTTTTTAAGGTATTTAGAGAATTAAAAATAAATGACTGGGTTTCTGCAATTGCCGCTCCGCTGCTTGTTTTTCTGAGCCCTCAGGTTATGCGCGTTCCCGGACATTACAGTTTGTCTTTAATGTTTTTTATACCGCTTCTTATTTATTTGTTATTGAAATTTTACCGGCATAAGCGTTGGAAATATATTATATGGGCAGGTGTAACGGTGTTTTTATGCAGCTTGTGCCACTTATATTATTTTGCTTTGGGAGGTGTTTTAGTTGGAGGAGCTGTTTTTTATCTGGTTTTATTTGATCGAAAAAATATTTCCATATTACATTCTGTTAAGTTTTTGTTTTTCGCTGTTATTCTGCCATATATTTTCATTTTCTTACTAATGAAAATCTCCGATTCAGTTACAGATCGCTCGGCATATCCGTATGGTTTTCTTGTTTATAAGTCGGAATGGGAAGGCTTGTTTTTAAAAGATGCCAATATTGAATGGCAATGGTTAAAATCCTTTTTAAAACCTGACCCCGTTGAATGGGAAGGCTGGTCATTTATTGGTCATGCCGGAATATTTGGATATCTGTTTGCATTTTCCTTGTTTGCATCTTTGCCGTTTTTGCTGGATACCCATCTGGCTGCTTTTTTTACAGTATTGATTGCGGGACTTTTAATATGGGTGTTTCTGAAACGGAAAATGAAATTATATAATTTGTCGGATAATCCGATTATGAATGCATTGCTGTGGAGTGGTTTTATTGCTATGTTTGTGTCGTTTGCATTTCCGGTAAATGTTTTTCCTGATTTATATTATCACATTGGGCCAATAAGGGAATTACGCGGAATTGGGCGTATGGCTTGGATATTTTATTTTACTGTTAATATAGGTTTGTTGTATATAGTTCAAAATTTTATTAAAAAGAAGAATTTAAGAATCATTCTGTTTGCTGCTGTTTTAATTATAATGGGGTGCGACATGCATAAGCAAAACAGAGTTTATTTGCTGCCTTTGGGCGAAGGCAACAGCATTTCGGAAATGAAAGCCGACATTGATAAAATTCCGCTTAATCCCGATTCTTTATCCAATCAATATCAGGCTATTCTTACAATTCCATCCTTTTTGGTTGGCAGCGAGAACATTAATAACATACCTGAAAACGAAGATGCCCTTGCATATTCATTACTCTTATCGCAAAAGTCGGGACTTCCTGTTGTTTCTTCATTTATGTCAAGGACTTCAATGTCGCAAACCATCAGAAAAACGGCATTTTTTTATGGTCCATACAATAAGCCTGATGAATATTTACAAAGCATAAACAGCAATAAAAACTTTCTTATTGTTTCTGTGCCTCCTTTGCGGCCATTGTTATATGGCGAGGAATTGATTTTAAAGAATAGTGATACCCTGTGGAAACATGAAAGATTTATGATTTGCTCCATAAATATAGACACGTTAAAAAAATTATATGCAATTGGTTCGCAAGATGACAGCTTATTGTCAGCTGCTGCGCCATTGCTCTGGCAGGATTTTTCGGAAGGTAATAATTCATCAGGATATTTTACTGCGGGCACATCGCCATTACTTGACTTGAAACAACCCGTTTTAGCTGCCGAATTGCCTTTGAATTACAAGCCGGATTCTTCCATCGAAGCCGAAATATCGTTCTGGTATTCCGATATTTCTCAGGACGGATTGTTGCGTGGCAGTTGCGAAATAGTTTTCCTTGATTCTGATAACAATGTAATTGGTTATGATCTTGAAAATTTATATAGAAATATGCGGCAGATTGACGGAACCTGGGGATTGTATGTCAGAAATATATTGATTCCTGCAGAAGCCCGCAGTATGCGTATTTCGCTAATTCATTATGAGCTAAAAATAAATATTATTACAATTGATAATATACTTGTTAGGGCAGTTAACGATGATATAATTATGCGCGGCGAAACATGGTATATGAAAAACAATTATTTTTACAAAAAAATAAAATGAGTCCTGAACTTTCAATAGTCATATCTGTTTTTAACGAAGAAGGCAATCTTAGTTCACTTATCGAAGAATTGAAGAATAATACTGCTGAATTAAATGCTGAAATTATTTTTGTTAATGATGGCAGCACTGATAAAAGTTCAGAAATAATCGATGCTATATGTATTGCCAATGCTGATTTGTGTAAAGCCATTCATTTCTCCAGAAATTTTGGCCACGAGGCAGCAATGATAGCAGGTATCGACCATGCACAGGGCGGTGCCATTATCTGTATGGATGCCGATTTGCAACATCCGCCTTCTTGCATAAAAGAAATGTTTAAATCATTTATGTCGGGCAATGACATAGTTCTTATGAAGCGAAATTCGCGTGGCGACGGGGGATTTAAAAATATTTTTTCAAAAATGTTTTATCGCCGTTTGAGCCGAATGAGCAATATGAGATTTGTTGACGGAGCATCAGACTTCTTTTTGATTTCAAATCGCGTGGCACATATTCTTAGAAATGATTATCGTGAACGTAACAGATTTTTAAGAGGATATATACAAAACGTTGGTTTTTCATTCTCAACAATACCTTATGATGCGCCTGCACGGGTAGCGGGAACAAGTTCATATTCCTATCGCAAATTGTTTCGTTTATCATATAATGCCATAGCAGCTTTTAGTAATGCACCCCTTAAACTAAGCCTTGTATTTGGACTGATAATGGGTTTGCTTTCCGCTATAGTTGGTGTATATTCAATTGTAATGTATTTTGTGGATAAACCTGTTTCGGGTTATACCACTTTGGTTGTACTAATTAGTTTTATTGCTTCGGTACAGTTTATTATAATGGGAATTATGGGGAAATATATTGGGTTCTTGTTTGATGAAGTTAAAAAGCGACCTATTTATATAATAAAAAAGAAAGTTGCTATTAATGATGAAATTGAACAATAAACTTCAAAAAGAAGTTGTTTACATTATCAGATAGAATTATTTAAGTAAAAATTATTTTTCAATAACTCAAAAAAGACATCAATATCCGTATTTGTCCTTCCAGCGCTCTTTCAAAAACCGTCTGTGTTCTTCTTCGCGTGCGGTTTTGCCCGGTTCATAAAACTTAGTTCCTTTTATCTTTTCAGGCAGAAACTCCATGTTTACAAAGTTATTATCAAAATCGTGTGCATATTGATAATTTTTGCCATAATTTAATTCTTTCATAAGTTTTGTGGGCGCGTTGCGCAAATGCAGAGGAACAGGAAGATCTCCGGTTTTCTTTACAAAATCTATTGCGGCATCAATTCCTAAATACGTTTTATTGCTTTTGGCAGACGAAGCAAGATACACAGCACATTCAGCAAGGATAATCCTGGATTCGGGCCAGCCTATTTTATGCACGGCGTCAAAACATGCATTTGCCATTAATAATGCATTGGGGTTGGCTAAACCAATATCTTCAGAAGCAAGAATAAGCATTCGTCTTGCAATAAACAAGGGATCTTCGCCTCCTTCTATCATTCTTGCCATCCAGTACAAAGCTGCATTGGGATCGCTGCCGCGCATTGATTTAATAAATGCCGAAATTATATCGTAGTGCATTTCACCGCTTTTGTCAAAGCGAGCCATATTGCTTTGAATCACATTTGAAACATTGTCATTAGTGATTTCAACAATATTGTTTTCCATGCTGTTTTCAACAACAAGCTGTAATGCATTATATAATTTACGGGCATCGCCTCCCGAAAAGTGAAAAAGGGCGTTTGTTTCCTTAACGTTAAGCAAAACATCTTTTTCTTTATAATAATCAGAAGCTTTTTGCAATAAAATGTCTAAGTGCTCTTTTGATAAAGATTCCAATACATAAACCTGACAGCGCGACAGCAATGGACTAATTACCTCAAACGAAGGGTTTTCGGTTGTGGCTCCTACAAGCGTTATTGTTCCACGTTCTACTGCTGCAAGCAAACTGTCTTGCTGCGATTTGCTAAAACGATGAATTTCATCTATAAAAAGGATTGGGCTTTTTTCTTTTGCAGCAACCGAAATTACTTCGCGCACTTCTTTAACCCCGCTGCTGATGGCACTTAGTTGATAAAATTTGCGTTGTAATATATTTGCAATAAGCAAGGCCAATGTGGTTTTACCGACACCCGGTGGACCCCACAGAATCATTGAGCTGATTGCATTGTTGTTTAGCATACGCCTAATGATTCCATCATGACCCATTAGTTTTTCCTGCCCGACATAATCGTCTGCACTCAATGGTCTTAATATTTCCGCAAGCGGGCGAGAATCCATTTTTCTATTTGAAAATTATTGCAAAATATGGATGAAGCAAACCAATATCAGAACTTGAGAAATACCAGCTGTAAGATTGGTTTTAAAGAATTATTGGTTATTCAAAATCCTCATAAACTCATCCATGTTTGGTGTTAATATAATTTCTGTGCGACGATTTTTTTGGCGGGCTTCGCTGTTGTTGGCTCCGTCAATCGGGAAGTATTCGCCGCGTCCGGCCGATATTAATCGTTTTGGATCTACACTTTTATTGTTTAAAATGATTTTGGTCACACTGGTGGCACGCATCACGCTCAGATCCCAGTTGTCCTTGACTTGTCCGCTGCCTTTATATGCAAGATTGTCGGTATGGCCTTCAACCATGATGGCAATGTCGGGATTATCAGCCAGTACATTCGAAAGCTTCATCAGGGCATCTTTCCCTTTTGCATTTACAGTCCAGCTGCCGGATGCAAAAAGCAATGATTCGTCGAGAGAAACATAAATTTTCCCATCTTTTTCAACAATGGTCAGGCCGTTGTTTTCGAATCCTTTGAGGGCGACCGTGAGCTTGTTGCGCAGTTCTTTCATGATGCTGTCTTTTTTGTTGATGATGGATTCGAGCTCCATAATTCTTTTTTCTTTGAGCAACAAATCGGCCTGCATCTGATCGAGATTTTGTTTGCGGATATTGAGTTCGTTTTCAAGTTTTTTCAGTTCGGCTTCTTTGATGGCAAGTTGTTCCTGAGTGAGTTGTAGTTCAGTACTTATTTTTTGTGTTTCCGATGCATTTATTTTAAGAAGTTCTTCGTATTTGCGGTTGAGTTCTTCGTAAAGACTGTTTACTTTATCGTATTGATTGGTCATTTTGCGCAGCGATATGCCGGTGATGCTGGTGTCGCGTTCCAAAGCGGCAATTTGTTTGGTCATGGTGGTCATGTTTTCGTTGAGCTCCGTGTTGGTTGCACTCATTTTATCGAAATCGGCACGCATGGCAGCCAGTTCTGATTCAGCTTTTTCGCGTCGTGTTTTTTCATCCTGTAACTGGCGTGCAGGAACACAAGAAATTACAAATAATGAAAGTGCAAATACAAGAAGCAATAAAATTTTTGTTTTCATGGATAAATAATTTGTAGTAAAATTACAAAAATATTGACAGAAAGAAATTTCTATTTAATGATTTTAAAGTAAAAACAAAAAGCGGCTGAGCAAAATTAGCACAACCGCCTAATAATTATAAAAATATTTAGTTTTATTTGTCTTTATTCACAATATTTGGGAGTTCAAGACCAAGACCTTTTTTGCGGTCAACTTGTTTAAGATATATACCGATTAAAAGAGCTGCTGCACCAAGTCCGGCCAACATAATTAAAGGTGCAGTATAGTTATAGGATACTGCAGCTTCCTCCGGTGTAATAAGACCCGCATTTAAGTCGGTAGCAATCTGAGGATTGGTATTGTCAAGTATTTTTCCAATAAGAATTGGGAATAACCACAAGCCAATGTTTTGTATCCAGAATATTAATGCATAAGCAGAACCGATTACTTTTTGATCAACAAGTTTTGGTACACTTGGCCATAAAGCTGCCGGCACCAAAGAGAAAGATGAACCAAGTATTAAAATTGTAAGATAAGCAACAACAACACCACCTACTGCACTTCCTTTAAACATCGGGAGGATAAATGCAAATGTGAGATGACAGGCTATCAGCAATAAAGAGCCTATCATAAGCATAGATGCGGCTTTTCCTTTTGTATCAACATATTTACCCAAAATAGGAGTAATTCCAACAGCTAAAAGAGGGAAAACGGCAAAAATTGTTTCAGCCGACTGTCTCATATATCCCATGTAGCAGAAGGTAATTAAAGCAATAACAGAAATAAGCAACAAGGTATATTTAAGGGTTTTTTTGCTAAAATTACTTGCAAAAGCTGTTCCTGCAACAACAAGCATAATAACATACTGAATTATGGTTACGTTGTTTGATGCCCAAAAAGAACCTTCGGGGACCTTTGTAAATGTTAAATTGCATTGCAACAGGTTAACTGCATATTTCTGGAAGGGGAAGATGGCCGAATAATACAATACACAAAGTAATGCTACAAGCCAAAATCCCAAACTCGAGAAAATTTTACCAATATCGGATATTTTGAAAGGATCATCTTTTTCTTCAGCCTCGTGAGTTTGTTTGTCTAATTTTTTATCAAGAAAGAAATATACAATAAACATCATCAGAGCAATCATTAAAAGCACTACTCCAAAAGCAACAGAACGGGAAACATCAATGTTGCCGCCAAGTTTGGCAAACATGGGAGAGAAAATCATACAAGTTGCAACTCCAAGTCGTGCCAAAGCCATTTCTGAACCCATAGCCAAAGCTATTTCGCGACCCTTGAACCATTTTACAATACCTCTTGAAACTGTAATACCCGCCATTTCAACTCCACACCCAAAAATCATAAATCCAACAGCAGACAATTTTGCAGATGCAGGCATACCAAGATAGAAAGGTGCAACATCCAATTGGTCGAATCCAGGGATGTAGTTAAGATTATTAGTAAACCACATTTCAAGATTAGTTCCCATAAAGTCTTCAGTTACTGCATACCAATTTATTGCAGCTCCTATCAGCATTACAATACCCGATAAAATAGCAGTAAAACGTACTCCCATTTTGTCAAGAATAATACCTGCAAAAATTAAAAAGAAGATAAATACATTTAAAAATGTTTCAGATCCCTGCATTGTGCCAAAAGCTGTTGAATCCCAGCCCCGCGTTGATTGCATAAGATCTTTGATAGGTGAGAGTATGTCCATGAAAACATATGCGCAAAACATGGCAAAGGCTAATAATACCAATGCCATCCAACGAAATGCAGGATTGTCTCTCAGTGTTTTTTGTGCAGTTTCAACCATTTTTGTTGTTTTAATTTGAGCCGCCAAATTATTAAAAATACTAATGCAATAATTATTTTTTTTAAAAAATATAAATTAAAAAAGATTTAAATCCCTTCTTGTGATTTAATTATAATGATGAATGTTTGAAAAATTAAAACTAAAAGGTAAAAAATAATTATTAAAAAATTTTCACAACAAGCTTTGTTGAGAAAAAATCCTCTTGGAAAAATTCACCAATATTATTGATTAAATATGGTCTTTTAATATCAGAAAGTTCCTTTTCGATATCTCCACCTTTTAAATAAATTATTTTTGGAAAATTGTTAATCGTATTTTTCTTGATGCGGTTTTGTGTCAATACCATAAATTTTGGAAGCTCGGTAACTGCCCTACTTATTATTACATCCCATTTCCCTTTCATGCTTTCCACCCTGGATTGAACAGCGTCTACATTTTTTAAATTTAGAGCCTTAGCAACTTCTTTGACCACTAATATTTTTTTGCCAATGGAATCTACAAGTGTAAACTGAATATTAGGATAATATATAGCCAATGGGATTCCGGGGAAACCACCTCCCGTTCCAACATCTAAAATGCGCAATCCGTCAGAAAATGTATTTGTTTTTGCTATTGCAAGCGAATGCAAAACGTGATGTAAGTAAAAGTTCTCTATATCCTTACGCGAAATAACATTGATTTTAATGTTCCATTCGGTGTAAAGTTCTTTTAATTGCGCAAATTGTTGCAATTGAATATCGCTGAGATTCGGAAAATATTTTTTTATTAATTCCATAAACGTTGAAATATTAGTCAACGTCAAATAGAGGAATGCGTTCAGCCCTGTAATAATGCGATTTGTAATAAGGACTGCTCAAATAGTCATAGCGTACACCCCCATTGCATGCCGAATGTATAAATAGCACCTGCTCGTCTTTTACCTCAACTACTAATGCCACATGACCAATACCACTACGCTGGCGTTGTGTGTTTATGAAAAACAAAATATCACCCGGTTGCAGAGTGCTGTCGGGAACTATACGCCCTGATCCTGCCATTCCGTAAGAACTTGGTGAAAGAGAAACGCCAAGATGAGAAAACATAGTACTTACATAACCGCTGCAATCAAAACCTGCACGGGATTTTCCTCCGTACCTGTAAGGGCAACCGAGAAAAGTCTTTGAATATGAGATAAGCTCATTTACTAAGCTGTCGCGAATATATATCCGTAATGTCAGGCTATCGGTTGGACGTGGATGAATTGAACTGTCAGGCTTTATTTCATTAACAGTATATAAATCAAAATTTGTTACTGTATTATTG
>CAZJYL010000012.1:0-17622 GCA_964550265.1 uncultured Bacteroidaceae bacterium | reverse complement strand
GGCTATTGCTGCTCTTAATGTAATTAAAGAAGAAAATCTAACTGAAAAAGCCGAGAGACTTGGTAAAATTTTCCGCGAAGAAATCAAAAAAATTGACAGCCCAATGATTGAAATAGTTCGTGGAAAAGGTCTTCTTAATGCTGTTGTTATTAAACCTACAAACGGAAAAGAAGCTTGGGATGTATGCCTAAAAATGGCTGAAAATGGCTTAATTGCTAAACCAACACACGGACATATCATCCGCTTTGCTCCTCCATTGGTTATAACCGAAGAACAATTACGCGAAGCTGTTGAGATTATCAAAAAATCAATTTTTTCCATGTAATTGTATTTAAAAAAATAAGAGAAAGGTTATTCAAAAACTTGAATAACCTTTTTTTATTATTCACATATTTATAAGCTTTTATAGCATGTCCGTTTACAGTATATCTTACTATTTACATATTCGAAAAAATTATTTTTATACTAATTTTGTATTTTAGAAAATATTTTCTAATTTTGCACTCCCAAAATAATAAGGAAATGAAAAAAGGTATTCATCCCGAAAATTACAGATTTGTTGTATTTAAAGATACATCCAACGATTATTCTTTTATGACTCGTTCTACCGTAGCTACCAAGGAAACTATTGTTTGGGAAGACGGTAAAGAATACCCTTTGGTAAAGCTTGAAATTTCGCATACATCTCATCCCTTTTTCACAGGAAAAATGAAGCTTGTTGATACTGCCGGTCGTGTTGACAAATTCAAAAGCCGCTATCAAAAGCATTATGAGAAAAAAGGAGAGAATAAATAATTTATTTTCCAAAACATTCTAAAAGCCCTTTGTTTAGGGCTTTTTTTTTATTTTTACAATATGAATATTATTCTGTTCGATAGCATTGCCAGAATTCATCTGCTGCCACTGACTTTTACCCGTCCGGTGGCACAACTTAGGGCAGGTATTTCAACTATAGCTGATAAATGGCGCCGTCATTTTCCAGACAATCCGATATCGTTCCTTACGCCAGACTATCTAAAAAGCCTTTTCCCTTTTGAAACGGGTTCGGATAATATTTTAATTGATGGCTCGGTTATTCCTGACGAAAACATTATAAACGCCATAAAACATCTTGACAACAATTCTGTCCTTACTGATTCAAACAACAATATTATTGCTGCACGGCTTTCCGAATCACAACTGCAACCATTTATTTCTTTCAATAAATATTTGGATTTAAATGCATTGAATTATACTTCTACTGCAGTCGTAAACACAATTTGCGCCATAAACCGACCATGGCATATATTTTCACTGGCAGGCAAACTATTTAATGATGACTTTCCCATTATAACATCAAACAGAAAAAGTGTAGTTCTTTCCAATACCAATCGCTGTGTTAATCCTGAAAATATTTTTATTGAAGAAGGGGCAAAAGTAGAGTTTTCCATTTTAAACGCTTCTACCGGTCCAATTTATATAGGAAAAAATGCCGAAGTCATGGAAAATTGCGCGATTAGAGGTCCGTTTTCATTAGGGGAACACTCTGTTTTGAAAATGAGTTCTAAAATATACGGTCCCACAATAATAGGCCCGTACTGCAAAGTTGGAGGCGAGGTTAACAATTCGGTATTTTTAGGCTTTTCAAACAAAGCTCATGACGGATTTTTGGGAAATTCTGTTATTGGCGAATGGTGCAATCTTGGAGGCGATACTAATAATAGTAATCTGAAAAATACTTATGAAGAAGTAAAACTGTGGTCATACTTAAAAAAAGGGTTTGTTCCTACGGGTCTCCAATTTTGCGGGCTTATAATGGGCGACCACAGCAAATGCAGCATAAATACAATGTTTAATACAGGTACGGTAATTGGAGTTTCATGTAATTTGTATGGCGACGGATTTCACCGAAATTTTATTCCGTCTTTTTCCTGGGGCAGTACCGCCAAACTGTCAGCATTTCAATTTGATAAAGCAATGCTCGTTATCGAAAGAGTTATGGCACGTAGAGACCTTCAATTATCTGATTTAGAGAAAGATATAATGAAACACATTTATCTTGACACTCCCGAATGGCAAAATAAATAAGTTATATTAATTTTTGGCACTTATATTGGCATTAAGGGAATCCTTGCATTTATTTGCAACTAATTTGACATTTTGACAGTATGAAAAAAAACAAAAAAGATATTTTTAGAGATTTATTTCTTAGTGACGCATTATCTTCTGACGGGGAATTTATTCCTCTTATGTCAATGGAAGATGAAAAATCTATCCAGCAAGAAGATATTCCCGACGAACTTTCAATATTACCATTGCGCAATACAGTACTTTTCCCCGGCGTTATTATTCCCATAACTGTTGGCAGGGAAAAATCAATTCAGCTTGTTCGAAGTGCATATAAAGCAAAGCGGATTGTTGGTGTTGTTGCACAAAAAGATGCTCATGTAGAAGATCCGGAGGCAAACGATTTATATAACATTGGGACGGTGGCATACATAATTAAGTTACTGCAAATGCCCGACGATACCGTTACAATTATTATTCAGGGTCGAAGCCGTTTTCAAATTGATGAGTTTATTAGCAATAAGCCATATTTTGTTGCCAAAGTTAAATCTTATGGGCGCCCTCTTAAGCTTACAGGATATTCTAAGCTATTTCCTACCCTGATGACAACAGTGAAAGAAACTGCCATGCAAGTATTAAAAGAGGGTTCCGAAATTCCGGCTGAGGCAAGAATTGCTATTGAAAATATCGAGAGTCCTTGGTTATTAATGCACATGATAGCATCTAACTTGAAAGTGCAACATGGCGAAAAGCAAAAGTTGCTTGAAATGACCGATTTGGAGCAACTTGGCAATGAGTTGCTGCGTCATCTGACCAATGAATTAAAAATGCTCGAAATTAAAGAGCAAATTCACGAAAAAGTTAAAACTGATATTGATAAACAACAAAGAGATTATTTCTTAAACATGCAGCTTAAAACCATTCAGGAAGAACTGGGTGGTGCACCACATGAACAAGAAATAAAAGACCTACAGGAAAAAGCCGCAACGAAAAAATGGTCGGAAAATGTAGCAGAAGTTTTCGAAAAAGAATTATCGAAATTAAAAAGGATGAATCCTTCGGCTGCCGAATTTTCTATTCAACTAAATTATCTGGAATTTTTGGTGGAGCTTCCGTGGAATGAGTTTACCGAAGACAATATGAATCTTGACCATGCGCGGATTATATTAGATGAAGACCACTACGGTCTTGAAAAAGTTAAGGAAAGAATTATCGAATATTTAGCAGTGTTGCAGCTTAAAGGCGATATGAAGTCGCCTATATTATGCTTGCTTGGACCTCCGGGCGTTGGCAAAACATCATTGGGCAAAAGTATTGCACGTGCGCTTGAACGCAAATACATTCGTATGTCATTGGGCGGCTTGCGCGATGAATCTGAATTACGTGGTCATAGAAAAACATATATTGGAGCTATGCCAGGGCGAATCATTCAAAGTCTTAAAAAAGTAAAATCGTCTAACCCTGTTTTTGTTCTCGATGAAATTGACAAGGTGTCGGGAAACACATTACAAGGTGACCCTCAGGCTGCCTTGCTTGAAGTTCTTGACCCTGAACAAAACAATACTTTCTACGATAATTATCTTGAAATTGACTACAATCTTTCAAGAATTCTTTTTATTGCAACGGCTAACAGCCTGTCAACAATCCATCCCGCATTGCGCGACAGAATGGAAATAATTGATTTAAGCGGATATACTCAGGAAGAAAAAGTTGAAATAGCAAAAAGGCATTTAATTCCCAAGCAGCTTGAAGAAAACGGAATGACAAAATCGAAACTAAAGTTTTCCGAAAGCGTATTGAATACTATTATCTCCGATTATACACGTGAATCAGGCGTAAGAGCACTTGAAAAAACAATAGCTAAAGTGATTCGCCACTTTGCCACCGATTTTGCAATGAAAAAGAAGTTGGAGCCCATAAACAATAAAAACCTAACTGAAATACTCGGTATTCCGGCTTTTCAACGTAACAAAGCCCAAACTAAACCTGCCATTGGTCTGGTAACCGGTCTGGCATGGACCGTTTTCGGAGGGGAAATTCTATATGTTGAAGCTACGCTAAGTAAAGGAAAAGGCGTTCTTTCAATGACCGGTAATTTGGGCGATGTTATGAAAGAATCTGCAACATTAGCATTTGAATATTTAAAATCTCATGCCAAACAGTTGAAAATTGACCCTGAAAAACTGGAAAACTATAATGTTCATATTCATGTTCCTGAAGGAGCAACTCCCAAAGATGGTCCATCGGCAGGTATTACAATATTCACAGCCTTGGCCAGTGTATTACTTAATAAGCCTGTTAACAACAATATAGCAATGACAGGGGAAATTACCTTGCGCGGCAAAGTGCTTCCTGTTGGCGGAATAAAGGAAAAAATACTTGCTGCCCGCCGTAGCAACATTAAAACAATTGTTTTATCCGAAGAAAACCGCAAAGATATCGGAGAAATAGAAAGTCGTTACACCAATGATTTGACTTTTCATTTCATTAAAGAAATGAAAGAAGTATTGCCTATAGTATTATGATTTAATAAAATTATAGTACATTTCGAGCATTTCCTTGCGTTTGGATTTGCTTGGTACATTCATAGCCTTAAGCATGCCGCCCTGTTTGCGGAAATTTACACCGCCAAAAATCCACCATCCTACTTTAATTTTAAACTTATCAAAAGTACTGACATAATAAACCTGTTCATCTGGCAAAGCAGATAATAGAAAATCATAGGCTTCGGTAACCTGCCCTGAATTAATCATATTCATGGCTTTTTCAAAAACTTCCTGCCCGTTGAATTTTTGGGTGTCAGAAGTTATAGCATGCATTCTGCTTTTCAATATCAGAAAAAACACATCTGGGAAACAAATTAATGCACATTTTGAAACGCTGCCTGACCTAAAACCTTCGTTTACGTCAACTTTTGGGACACTAATGTATTTCATATTTTAATTATTGGTTTCTTAATAAATGAACGCTTCCACTTATTGTGCGTTTGCGTATTCCCGCCAAACGCATTTCATAAACATCACAAATATAATAATAAACTCCTTCGGAACAATCTATTTGAGTTTGCTGGTTTTTTCCATCCCATTTTATATCCGGATTATCAGTGGCAAAAACGACCAAACCCCACCTGTCAAAAATTTTAATGTCGATTTTTTCAACAAAATCATACGGGAATGGGCAGAAATAATCATTAAACCCATCACCGTTTGGCGTAAATACATTTGGAAGAGAATATAAATCACATTCATCAATATCAACGCAAACAACATTCGAAAAATCACTGCTGTTACCTGAAGTGTCAACCGCAACAACCATATAGCACCCCGCTACCGAAGTTACACCAACATGAGTAAATGTTAAAACGGAAGGGTCATCAACCGTTGCTATATGGGAAAAATCATCATTAAGTGTAGGGGAAAAATAAATATGATATTCTCCTACATCTCCATCGCCACATTCCAGCATCGGGCTTGTCCATGACAGATTGTTGGAAACATCGTCGCAGTTAACAGTTACTGACAACACTACGGGGCAAGGTGGTTCTATATCTTTTGGCGACATGCACTTTTCCTGCGAAAAGTTTCTAATGGGATGCACAAAGCCGGACAGAGTATAAGCTCCGATAGTTTCAACTTTATAACAATAATTTACGCCATTGGTTAATCCCGTATCTAAAAAAGTATTTGTTTTAGATATGCCGATAGAATCAAACAGCATTGTTTGGGTATTTAACCTGTAAATAACAGTGCTGTCGTTGTTCCATGGGACATTATATTCCCAGTTTAAAAGCAGTTTTTTGTCAAGAGGCGAAATATTTAAAAACACCGATGAAGCAAAATATGACGATTTGTACAATGTATAGTTTGATGTCCCCGCTGCATACATAAGGTCAATTCTGTAATGATATGAAGTATCTGCTGTGTTTATTCCCGTATTAATAAAAGTGGTGTCGTTCAACCCTGTGTTTGAGCTCAAAAAAGAATAAGATGAACCTTGCAATCCGGCAGCTCTGTAAATATCATATCTAAAAGGTCCCATGTAAACCAATGTGTCAATATCATCCGGTTTTGACCAGTCAACATAAACACTGCCCGTTGTGTTAGATGTAGTCAGAATGCTAACATGAGTTATGACCGGATAATCGTCGGGCATAATTACACAAGCCTCGTTTGAAGCCTGACTTTCGGATCCGTTTGCAAACCATGCTGTTACCATATAGCAATATTCATTACCATGTGGCAAGCCTAATCCGTTATTATTATCAGTATAAGTGGTATCGTTTATATCGTTGGTTGTGGCAATAATGCTATAGCCTGTCCATTCCGGAACACCGGTTTCGCAATATGCGGGCGAGTATCCGCTGGCGCCAGATTTGCGATATATTTTATAACCTGCCGCATTACTGCATTTTTCTTTATCCCATTTTAAAACAGCATTATCAGCAACAGCCCAAACCATTAAATTTTCGGGAGCTGGAGCAATAACAGAAATTTCGGCAGCAGATTCTGCAGAAAGTTTATCAGAAATTTTATAAATCGAAATGTTATCCAGTCCCCAATGATCGTAATATCGTCCGGTAGCCTCAAATTGTATCCATCTAAATCGGGTATTTGCAGATATAGATGCATCGGGGGCTACAACCGAATAATTGTTCCACCCAATTAAATTCTGTACATGCCCACCTTCACCAGGGGAAATACTAGGATCCCAATAAGCAATAGTAACCCATGGTCCGGACAGACCGCTAGTGCTATATTGCAGGTAAATGCCTTCATCGGGTTCGTCAGGTCCCTCGCAGTTTGTGCCGGGATTTCCCGTGTGGTCGCTATATCTCATGTCGAAAACAACCATATAATTGCCATCACTTATATCCATTGCCGGTGAAGCCAAATATCTGGGCGCAGTAGAGTCCGCTCCAAACCATAAATATGTTGTTCCATCCCATCCGGCGCCGCAAGGATTATTAAACATTACCGAAACATTGGCATAAAAAGGTGCTACTGTCCAGTTATTAAAATTATAAGTACAATTACAGTTGCTCAAACTATCTTCCAACTCTGCGCGAAAAATCATTTTATATGGCTCAGTCCGAACATGTTCACATGAAACATTCCAGATGAAATCAGAAGAAACTAAATATTTACCCCTGCTTGGCTGTGCAAAAACAGCAGGATTGCTTTGCAATACCAGAGGTTCGCCATAAGCCGTAAGAGAAATGGTATCAATCCCGCTAAATGTTGCAGTAATGGTTTTGTTCAACGTGTTTCCTGCAATCAGGCAGGTATCCGAAAAAGCATTAAGAGTTGGAGACTCAGGTTGGCAGTCTAAAACATTTACCAAAATATCCCTCATTACTGAGCCAAGAAACACCCCATTTCTGTATTTTGAAACTTTTACGGCGTAATTAAAAAAGCCTTTTTGTAAAGGAGAATTCCATGTTAAAAAACCGGTCTGAGGGTCAATGGAAAATTGCGATGTGGCTGAAGGATATACATATCCCATTATTGGATTGCCAAATTCGCCGCGGCATGGAATTAATGAATACACCAATTTATCGCCATCCGAATCGTATGCCGTATGTTCAATGGTGTTTTGAACTCCTCTGCAAATATTAATCTTGGGTTTGTCAAAAAATACAGGCGATTTTATACCAGACAAAAAAGGACTGACAACCAGTTCTGCTTCGGCATAAATATCGGTAATGAGCGATAATGGCACATTAAGTACATTAATGCTGCGCACCTTGTATGAAACAAACATGGTAAAAGTTGCCGGACCCGAATATGTATGAACGCCGGAATAAACAACTTTTTTTAATTCTCCCGGAATATCGGTTACTGACGTGGGAGCCAAAAAAGAATAAGTGTTATCGCCCCAAAATATTTCAACTAATGAATCAACAGGGCTTGGGTCGTACAGATAAAAAATCACATTTGCCCTGTAAGTAAGTTGAGAGACATTTTCGTAAGATATTTCAAGTGATTTCACATTCATAGCCCACGCAGAACTGCATGTGATTATAAATAATGATATAGCAAAAAACAGCTTTTTCATAAGTTTACACAATGAATGCAAAATCCAAAACGTAAAATTACAAAAAAAATTTCGTCTTTCCGTTTATAATGCTTTATGATATATGTTATAGACTTGTTGTATTATGCCGTTCCTTTATTAGGACAGTAAAATGAAAGAAAAATTCGAATTACAATGCTTCAGGCAAAACTGAAATCAGAAGCAAAACACAGGCTGTCCTTATACTATTTCCATAACAGACTGCATGACCAAACTTTATTTATGCATCACACCACACCTAAAACGAATAAGTAACTCCGCCTAAAAATCTGAATCTGTAGGATGGGTAATGATTCCATAAAAAATAACGCTGGGCAGCAATATTGCTGAACTCAAGATAAGCCGACAGAACTTTGGAATAACGATATTCCAGTGTAATATTGGCATCAATGGCAGGTTTTAAAGTTATGGGCTCGCCTGCATTTAAATTGCCTGACAACAAATCGCTTTTTGTGGCATTTGCATAGCGCGTTCCAATATAAAATATTCGTGTGCTCGCTAAAATTTTGTCGGCCAGATTATAGCTTACCCCAATCATTCCCTCTAAATTGGGAATATAATAAGCTTTGTCGTTGGTAACAGCATCGGACTGATTATAAGCCACCATCAGCAATCCTTTCCATTTTTTATTCAGAGTCAATGAAGCATTAAATTCGCCCCTGAACCAGTTGACTTTTTCGTCATAAGTTACATTCATCTGATTTTCGAGATAGGAATAAGAATCATCAATAATAAATAATGGACAATTTTCAATTTTTCGGTTCGAAGCCTTTATGTTATAATTAAACACATTGGCAATATTACCGCGTATTCCGCCATATAGTATCTGAGTGGTTTTGGTATATTCGCTTGCAACCAAATGAGAAATAAAAGGATTTTCGTTGGCAAGTAATCTGAATGAATTGTATTTAAGATTGCCATCCAATCCGCCAAAAGCACTTATTGTACCCGGCAGCAGGTTTAATTCCAGTTTTATTTCAGGAAAGACAAAGGCTTCGGCAGTTGAATCTGTTTCAATGGCAAGTTTTGGAGCCAGCTCGATGAATATGGGTCCGAAATTAGTATTAATATACGGTGTAAGATTAACCAAGCCCTCGTTCCAGGATTTAAACATGCGATTTTGGAAATAATGATCAATACTGTAGCGCAATCCAACAACCTGGCTCTTGCTGACTTTTGTAAGCCATTCGAAACTTTTATCAAGCATTCCGTTTATGGATAAGCTGTTTTCCATGGCATTAAATATATTCCAAAAACAATGGTAGTCTAAATTAATTTTATAATTGAAATGACTGGAATCCGGATGTGTGCTGTAAAATGACAATAAACCGCCTGCATCGTTATAACGCTGCTTTATATTGTTTTTATCCGTTGGCAAAACGAGCAAAGTGTCGGAAGGATGCAGTACTGAATCGGGCATAAATCCATAATAATGTATGACGTCGCTGTTAAAAAACAATTTGGTATAGATAGTATGCTTTGATTTGAAAAAATACCCGTCAATATCAACGGCATTGTTGCTGCTACCCGAAAAAGCATATTCCGGAATCTTACCATTTGTGGAAAAATGCTTCATGTGCAAACCATAACTTTTGGATTTATCACGTTTGGTATTAACATATAATTCCCCGTACGGAGTGCGTCCGGTGCCAAAGCCAACCCTTAAATAATTTCCATAAAGTTCCGTAAAAGGTTCGCCCGTCATTTTAGCGGCTTTTATAGGCGCAACCTGATAGGCTATTCTCATTGGCTGTGCAAAAATCGAATACTTCATATCAGTTTTTTTAACGTCTTGAACCGAAATAGAAGGGCTAAATTCTTTTTTCGGAAAATCCATTAAACTGGGGTCGTATGAACCTACCACTATTACGTTTTCGGTATAAGTATTGGCAGTATCTTTTTGCGCCACAATGTCTAATGACATTAAAAATATGGCAGCTACAACAATAATTAATGCTTTTGTTTTCATATACTATTAATTATTTCCATCAATAATTTGTTCTCCGGCACCATCTAATTGCCTTTCGTTTTGCTTTTCGAGAGTAATAATGTCATTTAATTTATTACTTGCCTCTTTTACCAGATCTTCGCCCGTATAATTATCTATTACGCTTTGCAATGTGTATTTGGCCTGATAATAATCTCCCGAGGCAACATAAACATCGCTAAGTAAAATAAACGACTTTGCAACCCAATATTCAAACGATGCAAACTCATTTATCAAATCGAAAACAAGTTTTTCTGCTTCATTATATTTGGCATTGTTATATTGAATCAATGCCAGATAATAATTTGCCTCAGCGCCTAACTCCGATGATTTAAGCTTAACCAGTTTGGAAAATTCCGATTGCGCCTTTGCCATGTCGTTAAGCTGGTAAGCAGAACGGGCTATGATTGCAGATGCATCGTTTTTATCCTTTGGACTCATTGATGCGTCATCAATTATTTTTTGAGCACTCACAATTGCTTCATAATACAATTCGCTGTTAAATTGGGCGTTGGCAATATTGCGTTTTGCCTCCTGCTTATTGCTGACAGATTGAGTAACCTTTTCAAGTTCAGTATAACGTTCAATAGCTTTAGGATAATTTTTTGCGTTATAATAAATTCTGGCAGACTTCAGCAAAGACGTTTCCGTAAAAGAACAATATGCGTTTGATGCAATATAATCATAGCCAATTAATGCATTTTGAAAGTCTTTTTGACCATACAGGCATTCTGCGCGGTAGAAATAAGCATTTTGAATGAATGCCCCATTTGGAAACTCGCTGATATATTTGCCAAATGCAATAGCCGAATTTTCGCAATCGCCATCTAAATATTTGTTTTCGGCAGCCAGATAAACCATACTGTCTTTTTCCATCTGCGAAACCGAGCTTCCCTGCATGCTTACAAGTTCTACCCATTCGTTAATCATATCCATGTCGGTGTAAATAGCCTTCAAATTCATCCAGCCTTGCTTCGACTCTTCTGAACCTTTATATTCGGTAACCAGTTGCTTGAATGCTTCTATGGCTTTTGTATTATTGCCAAGAACTCTGTAAATACTGCCTTTTTTAAATATCGCTTTTGCTCTTAACGGGCTTTCGGGATAATCCACAATTAATTTTTCATAAGAAATCAATGCCTGATTATTTTTGTCCTGAATTTCGTAAGTAAGCCCTGACTCAAAATATGCATCATCCGAAAAACGGGATGAAGGATATTTTGTAAATAATACGGATAATGTGTTTTGTTTTGCGGTAAAATTCCCTTTTACGCCTTCGCACTTAGATTTCTGCAATAATGCATAGTCCATGTTTTCCAGATTCATGGCCAAGGACTTATCGTACCACTCTATCGATTTTGTATAATCCCGTAATATATAATAGCAGTCAGCCAGGCGAAGACAGGCATCATTTTTAAAATACTTGTCGTCTTTATCGCTGTTTTTCATATAAGATTCAAAACTCAATGCAGCGTTTTTATAATTTTTCCGATGCATTTGAGAATAACCAAGATTATAATATCCCCGTGCAAAATAGCTTAGCTCAGAAGATACCGGATATTTTACAAACATGTCGAAACTGGTTGCAGCCGAATCGTATTGCTGCTTTTTATAATGAATTTCTCCTTTCCAGAACAAAGCCTCTGCACGTAGTTTTCTGTCGTAATTATAAATTGCTGCTTTGGTAAATAAACTTAATGCCTCGTTGTAGTTCCCTGAATTATACATTTCTACGCCATGACAATAATTCACTTTTTGATATGCGCTCCAAATACGTTCGTTTTTTAATTTAATTCCTTCAATAACCGTTATGGCATCTTTGTAATTACCGGTTGACATCAGCAAATCAACAAGCAATTCCCTTGCTTCTTCAGCCCGAATTGAATTTGGGAAATCGTTTAAATATTGCTGCAAAGCCTTAATTGCTCCGTTATACGGATGATAGTCCAGCTCGTAAGACAGACGGGCATAATTAAACAAAGCATCTTCGGTTATATGCTGATTGAATTTTAAGCGATATGCATCGTTGAAACAATTGAGAGCATATTTTTTATTTCCCATTTTTAAATAACACTCAGCCAAATGATAACTGGCATTTTGATTTAAAGAGTCATCCAGTGAGCTTATATTTGAAAAATGCTTTACCGCTTTTTGATAATCTGCATTAACATAATATGTATATCCAAGTAAATACTGGTCTTCGCGGCTTAATGCGGTAGTGGTCATAGAGGCATATTGCTCCAGATATGGCAATGCCGACTTATAATCCTTTTTGGCAACATAAGCATCTCCAACCATTCTGGCCATTTCGGCTCCGCGTTTAACATTAGGGTTTTCCAGCATCGGCGGAACAAAGGCAATTAAATCATCATATTTGTTTTGCAAATAATAAATTTGAGCGATGTAGTATGGAACAACAGCTCCAAAAGTGGGATCGTTCAATATTTTCTTGAATGAACTTAATGCCGTTTCATATTGCTCCCCGGAATAATTTATATGCCCATAATAATATAAAGCAGGGGCAGCCCAATGTGTTTCTTCGTCTTTTACCAGCATGAAACAACCTCGTGCATCTTCCATGTTTTCAACCATAAAATATGAATATCCCTTTTTAAAGTAATATTCATGCTTTTGCTCTGATGAAAGAGCTTGCGGACTAAATTCGCTATATGCTTTGATTGCCTTATTCCAGCTTTTGTCTCTATAGTAAATACTACCTAAATAAAAACCTGCCAAAGGTGTATAAGAGCTTTCGGGATGTTGTGAAATAAAAGAATACAACAAACCTTTTGCATCGCTGTTCAATAACTCATAAGAACAACGTGCAATCTGGAATTCCGCTTCAATATACATAGGATTCTCCTTGTCCTGAATGCAGGAAAGCAATTGCTGATATTCCTCCCGCGCAGCAGCATATTTTTCTTTGGCAATTAAATCATTTGCCGAAGCATAAATTGCAAACGGATCTTTATACTCCTGTGTAAGCTGCCCCATCGTGACGTTTTGCAAAAACAACAGTGCAGCAACAAGCAATAATTTTATATTTCTCATATTAATGAAATATTTTGAATGATAAAATTACTTTGATAAAGAATACCTCTTTCAATTTGTAAGCAAACTTTTCAACAATAGTTTTTTAATATTACTTTAAAATATTTAGGCTTGTCAATTTTTAATTTCATTTGTTTAGCTCAATATTTATCAGGTAAAAAGATTTACATTTATATCAAATTTAAAAACTGAAAAAATAAAGTTCATGATGTTTTAAATTTTTAAAAGATTTATTTTCATAATATTTAAATTTTTTAATATTCAAAAAAGTAAATCTATTACATTTGCAAAAAAATATAAAAGTAACTCACACGGATTTTGAAATTTCTTGCAAATGAGAACAAAATACATTGATTTAATTGAACAGACATTTGAATTCCCGCAAGAAGAATTTAAAGTGGTTGAAAATGAATTGTATTGGAACGACATTAATTTAATGCATCTAATTGAGCAGTATGGCACTCCTTTGCGTATTTCGTTTTTGCCCAGCATCAGCCGTCAGATTCAACGCGCAAAGCGAATGTTCAATGTGGCAATGGCAAAAGTGGATTATCAGGGAGAATATTTTTATGCATATTGTACCAAGAGCAGTCATTTTGCACACGTTCTGGAAGAAGCACTGAAAAACAATGTGCATATCGAAACATCAAGTGCCTTTGATATTCATATAATAGAACAATTATTTGAAGAAGGTAAAATATCAAAAGACACGTATATTATTTGCAATGGATTTAAACGTAATCAATATATTGAAAACATTTCCCGTCTGATTAATTCGGGTTTTTCCAATTGCATTCCTGTAATTGACAACAAAGAAGAGTTGCTGGATTATAAAATAAGGCGCGGAGTTAAAGCAAAGCTTGGGATACGCATAGCTGCTGAAGAAGAACCGATGTTTGAGTTTTACACCTCGCGATTAGGAGTAAGATACAACGAAATTTTACCATTTTACAATTTGTATGTCCGCAATCATCCGAATTTTGAATTAAAAATGCTTCATTTTTTCATCAATACGGGCATTAAAGATTCGGCATACTACTGGAGTGAATTAACCAAATGCGTGAATATTTACGTTGAGCTTAAACGCATAGCTCCGTCACTCGACACATTAAATATTGGCGGTGGATTTCCTATTAAAAACTCGCTTGGGTTCGACTACGACTATGAATACATGGCTGAGGAAATTATTGCTCAGATAAAAAATATCTGTAACCAAAATAAAGTTCCGGAACCGAATATATTTACTGAATTCGGTTCATACACAGTTGGCGAAAGCGGTGCTGTACTATATTCAATTCTTGGACAGAAACAACAAAATGACCGTGAAATGTGGAACATGATTGACAGCAGCTTTATGACTACTCTACCCGACACATGGGCTCTGAATCAGCGTTTCATTTTGCTGGCAATAAATCATTGGGACTATGAATATCAAAGAATTTTTCTTGGTGGTCTCACCTGCGACAGTCACGATTACTATAATGCAGAAGCCCATGCCAATGCTATTTTCTTACCTAAAATCGAACCCAATGATCCGCAATATATAGGCTTTTTCCATACGGGAGCCTATCAAGAGTCTTTGGGAGGTTTTGGCGGAATACAACATTGCCTGATTCCTGCACCAAAACATATTTTAATAATTGAAGATCCTGAAACGGGAGAATATTATCCGAAATTGTTTGCCAAAGAACAAAGTTATAAGTCTATGCTCAAAATTTTGGGGTATTGACATCTTAATATTATAATGCAATTTTATTTATTACTCAATTTCACAAAAATCTGAGTGAATGTAGTTGTGCGATTTTGTAATATTTTATACAAACAGACCTCAAATACCGATAAACAAAAATTAAAAAATCAGTTTGGTATGATTTTTTATGTATTTTTGTCCCAAATTCAAGATATGAAAAACTTAGTTTTAATTTTAGTGATTGTATTATTTGTTGGCTTTCCAACTCATGTTGATGCACAAAAGCCTTTTAAAGGTATTGTTACATACACAATTTCTTACGACGGCACATGGGATGCTGCGACCTTATCGCAACAACCCACTGAATCAAAAATGAAAATTTTGGGTAAATACAGCAAGTCCGAAATTATTACACCGGGCGCAACCATTGAAAATATTACCAACGGAAAAGATTCTTCGCAGATAGTGTTGCTGGATATTTCCATGATTGGTGAAAAGTATTATATGCTAACGAAAAAAGATAAAATTTTGGATAAATTATCTGAAAGTAAAGAACCTGAAATCAAATATCTCGAAGAAACAAAAGTTATTGCCGGATATTCCTGCCATAAAGCAGAATATGTTACCGAAGACGAATATGGTGACAAGGAAACCACCGTGGTTTACTATTCAACCGAAATCGGAGGTCCAGAGCTTAATTTCGGAGGACAGTTTACCGGTTTAAAAGGATTCCCAATGGAATATGTAATCGAAACTGATGAAGGAAAAATAACATTTGCCGCAACGAATGTTCAGGTAAAAAAAGTTAAACTAAAAGAAACCGATTTTTATATTCCTACCGACTATCAAGAACTTACTGAAGAAAAAGCCAAAGAACTATTTGGTGGAGAATAAAAAGATTTGCACAATAAATTGTTTAAAAAAACCTTTCATATTTATGGAAGGTTTTTTTTATTCTTATTTGCTTTAAGTATTTTTGCATAATCATGAGAAAAAATAAAGAAAGCAATAATATATCAAAAAATACCCGTAAAAGTCCGAAAAATACGGCACGTAATACCATTAAAGAAATTCATAAAAATAAAGCAGGAAAAACAAAACCATCCAAGAAAAACAACACTTCTTCAGAAAACAGCAAAGCCACAAATAAACTTAATTCCTTTGCAAACTTTATTAAATCGAAAGAAACTCAGTTCGGATTTGGTCTTTTTTTGATTATTTTCAGCTTATATCTTTTTTTATCCTTTATTTCTTACCTTAAAAACTGGCATACCGATGATAATATTGTAAACTCCGGACTGGGGATTATTTTTAATCCCGATGTTTCGGTAGAAAATTCAATGGGCAAGTTGGGAGCCTGGCTTGGATATGTATTTATAAAAAAGTGGTTTGGCATCGGTTCGTTTTTACTGCTGATTTTTATTATTAACAGTGGTTTGCTTTTATTACGAGTGAAAATAATCAGTTTCTTTGAAAATATTGTTTATTTAATTGGCTCTACATTGTGGCTTTCGGTATTTATGTCAGCCATTTTCACACGTGCCGATGCAATGATATGGGGAGGCTTGTTTGGGCGGCAAATCAGAGACTGGATAAGCAGTGTTGTTGGCAACTTTGGCCTTATAGTTTTATTAATAGTGGTTTTTATTGCTTATGCTTCTGCTATTTTCGGTTTTAAGTTGCATGAATTTTACAATAGAAGAAGAAATTCGGGAAACACTGACAACGCCAATGAAACAGATAATAATATTACCGTTAATGTTAACAACGAAAATAAAGATGTAGAGATAAGCCTGCTTGAAAAAACTCAGGATATATCAGAAGTTGATTCACAAAAAGAAAATGTTATAGATTTTGAAATCAAAGAAAAAATTTCTGAATCTGATAATAATGAAAATAATAACGCAGGAGAAATAGAACTTCCTATTTCAGAAATTGTTAACAATGATGCAGATAATGCAAACAATGACATTCAGTTTGTAATTGAAACAAATCCGCAGGAACTTTTACCTGATTCAATAAACGAATTAGAGCATTTTGGCATTGATACGATATATGATCCGCTAAAAGATTTAAGTCAATATCAAATGCCTCCAACAACATTGCTCATAGACCGTGGCGATAGCGAAAGTAAAGTTGGTCGCGAAGAACTTGAGGGCAACAAAAACAGAATAGTTGAAACACTCAATAACTACGACATTAAAATCAGTCAAATAAAAGCTACTATTGGGCCTACGGTTACCATGTACGAAATCGTACCGGCTCCGGGTGTGCGCATCAGCCGTATTAAAAATCTAGAAGATGACATTGCCTTGAGTTTGGCTGCATTGGGCATACGCATTATTGCTCCGATTCCCGGAAAAGGAACTATAGGCATAGAAGTGCCTAATTTAAAACGCGAAACCGTATCGTTGCGCACATTACTCGAAAGCGATAAATTCTCAAACGTAAAAGCCGAATTGCCTTTTGCAATGGGAAAAACCATTACAAACGAACCTTTTGTTGCCGATTTGGCCAAACTCCCCCATTTACTAATTGCAGGTGCTACAGGTCAGGGTAAATCAGTGGGTCTTAATACTATAATCTGTAGCTTATTATACAAAAAACATCCAAGTCAACTTAAATTTGTATTTGTTGACCCCAAAAAAGTTGAATTAGCGCTTTATTCAAAAATAGAAAAGCATTTTTTGGCAAAACTGCCGGACGCCGATGACGCCATTATTACTGATGTAACAAAAGTTATTGCCACTTTAACCTCTCTTACACAGTTAATGGA
>CAZJYL010000011.1:0-18150 GCA_964550265.1 uncultured Bacteroidaceae bacterium | reverse complement strand
TTTCAATCCCGTCTCGGTTAAATTAACCATGGACCACGAATTGTTGCTGTTCTCTTTCAAATACGAATCTAATGTTAGTGCGGCTTTTTCCTCAAATCCTCCTGACTGATAAGCTATTATGATATTTGCATCGGATCGTTCCGATTTAAAAAAATCTGCCAGACCTTTCATTTGATACCTTACACTGGTTAAAGGATTGAAAAAATATGGATTAAGTTCTTTTAAATCAATCTGCCCGGATAAAAAACAATTTACCATTGGTATTTTGTTGGCATAACTAAATTGGCTAATCGTATCTAAAAATTTCTCGTAAAAAGGTCCAATAATCAAATGCATGGTTTTCATTGCAGGATTATTCAACACTTTGCTAAGTTTGGCTTCGGATTCGTCTAAGTCATAAACATACAAATTAACATTCATGCCCAAAGATTGCATTGTGTCTAATGCAAACTTAAATCCTTCGTAAAACTGAATAAATCTGAACGAAATATTTTGATACCACTCATTTTTATCTTTGTCGTCCTTATTAAATGTTCTGAAATTTGATTGGTCAAGATAAAGCGGTATAAGTAATGCAACATTATATGTATTAAGTTTTTGCGATTTTTTACAATCATAAATTGTGTCGGACGTTATATCAATTTCGCCTTTTTTCCCCACAATTATTTGCTGCCCAATTGTTATGTTTTCGTTAATGTCCGGATTTAGTGATTTTATCTGATTAATGGTAAGAAGATATTTCTTGGCTATACCATAAAGGGTTTCTCCGCTTTCCACAACATGAAAAACAAATAAATCATCTGCGGAAACAGGTTTGGCTGTTACCGGTACTTTCAACTTTTGCCCTACGCTTAAATTATCACTTATTCCGGGATTTAGCTTACGGATTAATTCAACGGTTGTGGAATATTTTTGTGCAATTGAATATAATGATTCACCTCGTTCCACTATATGTTCGCCGCTTTCGTAAGTTCCCTTGCCGGAATTAATAACTTTTAATTCATCTGCTTTTGTGGTTTTGGCAGGTATTTTAAGTAAATATCCAACCTGTAGCGATTGCTCACTGATGCGATTACTGGCTTTTATTTCATCAACCGTACATTGATACGCTTTTGAAATAGAGTATAAAGTCTGGCCTTTTTGTACTTCGTGAATATAAAAAGGATTGCCGTCAATAATTTGAATTTCTGTTGATTTTGTTACAGGAACCTGCGTTTGCGCATATTGAGGATATAATATGCAAATAATCAAAAGTAAAATTATATATAGTTTTCGCATAGCACTGGCAATTTACAAACTTTATACCAAACAGACTTTATTCCCATTCAATTGTTGCAGGTGGTTTGGAACTTATATCATAAACAACTCTGTTAATACCTCTTACTTTATTTATTATTTCAGATGATGCCGATGCCAAAAAATCATTCGGTAAATGTGCCCAATCTGCAGTCATGCCGTCAACCGAGGTTACTGCACGTAACGCCAATACATTTTCATAAGTGCGCTCATCTCCCATAACGCCAACTGAATTAATGGGAAGTAATATCGCAAAAGCCTGCCATACTTCTGAATATAAACCTGTGTCATGCAGCCTTGAAATAAAAATATCGTCTGCATCCTGCAAAACCTTTATACGCTCAGGCGTAACTTCACCAAGCACGCGAATGCCAAGTCCCGGTCCCGGAAAAGGATGGCGTGACAAAAATTTATCAGGAATATTCAACGATTTGCCAACCCTGCGCACCTCGTCTTTAAAAAGCAATCGCAAAGGCTCAACTATTTTCAGCTTCATTTTTTCGGGAAGGCCACCTACATTATGATGGCTTTTTATTGTTTGAGACGGACCATTAACCGAAATACTCTCAATAACGTCCGGATATATTGTTCCCTGCCCCAGCCATGACGCTCCTTTTATTTTTGCTGCTTCTTCTTCAAAAATATCGATAAAAGTTTTGCCAATAGCCTTGCGTTTTGCCTCAGGCTCTGCAATTCCTTTTAGGTTGTTTAAAAACCTGTCGCCTGCGCGTACACCCAATACATTTAAACCAAGGGTTTTGTAAATATCTAAAACCTGCTCAAATTCGTTCTTTCTTAATAAGCCATTGTCAATAAAAATACCATAAAGCCTGTCGCCTATGGCTCTATGCAGCAATGTTGCGGCAACAGTGCTGTCAACTCCACCCGATAAGCCCATAATTACGCTGTCATTGCCTAATGTTTGCTTTAATTCCGATACCGTTTTATTTACAAAAAAGTCGGGAGTCCAGTCTCTGTTGCACCGGCATATATCAAGAAAATTTGATATAAGTTTTTGACCATCCCGGCTATGAATGACTTCGGGGTGAAATTGTATTCCGAAAGTATTTTCGTTTTTTATCTGATAGCCTGCAATTTTAACGTCTTTGGTGCTGCAAATTATTTCAAAATTACCGGGCAATGACATTATGGTGTCGCCATGCGACATCCAAACCTGTGAGCCTGACGATATACCGTCAAATAAAGGATTTTCCGAAACAAAATTTAAGTTGGCACGGCCATATTCACGATTGCCGGAAGGTAAAACTTCTCCACCGGACTTGGATGCAATTAATTGAGCTCCATAGCAAATTCCCAGCAAAGGCAATTTACCCCTGATTTCAGAAATATCGGGATTTGGCGCATTTGAATCCCTGACCGAAAAAGGGCTTCCACTTAAAATTACCCCGCATATTTCATCGTCAAAAACTAATTCTGTTGTCCAAGGCTTGATTTCGCAAAATACGTTTTGTTCACGAATTCTACGTGCAATTAATTGCGTATATTGAGAGCCAAAATCGAGTATAAGGATTTTTTTTCCTGATAGCATAAACTTAAATATATATGACAAAGATATGAGTTTTGCGCATTAACGATGCAAATTATCTCCCATAAAAAAGTTATCAACAATTAAACTTTTTTCATTGCATTGATATCTAATATTTTATAACTTTACAACTTTTGATATTAACAAGTTATCAACAATGCAAAAATCATTTAGTATAATATTGATTATTGTTTTGTCTTTATACTCTTGTTCGTTTGCCCAGCAAATGGCAATGTCAAACACGTCAAAAGAACCGGGCTCCAATATATATAAGGATATAGAAAATTTAAATCAAAAAATAAAAAGTAATCCAACCGATATCAATTTACTTAATGATAGGGCCAATCTGTTTTTAAAAATCAATGACTACGAAAATGCACTAAACGATATTGAACAAGGTTTGAGCATAAATTCCCAAAGCGATAAACTATATTATTCTCAAACCATTATCTTTATGAAAAGAAAAAAATATGATAGTGCTTTGGAATCGGCTACTGAAGCCATAAGAATATCCGGAACAGAGAAAAACTATTTTTTGCGTAGTAATGTTTTTTACGCACAAGGCGACGTACGCGAAGCCATTTTAGACTTGAATCAGATTCTGAAAATTAACCCCATGGCAGATTATGCATATTTGCAAAAAGCATTCTGGTGCAACGATATAAATATGTTTTACGAAGAAATTAAAAATTATCTATATTATATAAAAATATCTACAGATAAAATAAATGTTGCTCAAGTAAAAAAACGGCTTAAAATAATAAGAAAAGCCGACAGATACTATGCAAATCTTTATTCTGCTGCAAAAAAAGACATCCGCAAAAACGGATACCCGTGGGCTTATCAAGTTTGGCAGTAAAATTAGTCTTTCTCCGGATAAAAAAATCTCTCTTTCGCTTCGGCTTCGTCAAAAACATAATAATTGCATACAGCCTCGGCTTTTAATATTTCTTTAGAATATAATTTAACTTCAATTTTGGCAATAGCCCTATTCACTTCCAATAATTTTGCCCTGCATACTATTATCCCATCCGATACCAAAACAGGTTTGCGGTATTTCACATTCATTTCTCTGGTAACACCGGCAGTTTGCAATTTTGCAAATACAACCCAACTGGCTATTTCGTCCATTATGGTAGCCTGAATTCCACCATGAAGAATATTGTCCCACCCTACATAATTTTTCGAAGGCTCCCATTCCAAAACAATTTCATCACCTTCCTCAAAAAAAGAAAGACGTAATCCAAAAGGATTGTTTGGCGAACATCCAAAACAATTGTATCCCTCAATTTTTCTGTACGGATTTAAAATTTCCTTTTTCATTATTCTATTGCAAGTAATATTATTAAGCCAAAGTTAAGAGGATTTTTTAATTGTTAGGGTATATTGTTGTCATGTGTAATAATTCTTTAATTCTCCTTTACCCCCTCCCCAAAAACCCAAACTTATACAACTCACATTAAAGTATTTTTGCAAAAAGTGCATTTATTATACATACAGTTTACAAAAAATGAATGTGGCTGTTTGGCTATTGCATAATTTTGCAAAAAAATAATTTATGAGAAATATTTTTCTTTTTCTTTCTTTGCTGTTTTTGGTTAATGTATCCAACTCTCAAACAACACTAAGAGTACTTTTTTTGGGTAATTCATATACTTCGGTAAATGATTTACCACAACTTGTATATCTTGTTTCAAAATCAGCCGGCGACTCTATTGTTTACGCATCCAACACACCGGGTGGCTTAACATTAGAAGGGCATTGCAATAATTCCACATCTGTCAATTTAATCAATCAAGGCGGCTGGGATTTTGTTGTTTTGCAGGAACAAAGCCAAAGACCGGCTTTTACCGATTACGAAGTACAAACTTATGTTTTCCCTTATGCCGAAGCTTTAAATAATATGATTCTTGCTGCAGACAGTTGCACGGAAACAATGTTTTATATGACATGGGGTCGCAAAAACGGTGATGCCACAAATTGTGCTGTTTGGCCGCCAATATGCACCTACGAGGGAATGGATAGTCTTTTGCATCTGAGATACATGATGATGGCCCAGGACAACAATGCGGAAGTGTCGCCGGTTGGGGCTGTATGGCATTATTTGCGTAATAATGAACCAACAATAGAACTTTACAGCGGCGATGGCAGCCATCCCTCTGTTGCAGGCTCTTATGCTGCAGCCTGTAGTTTTTATGCGTCCTTGTTTCGCAAAAATCCTGAAAACATTACTTTCGATTATGCATTATCGGCCACCGATGCAGGCAAAATACGCAATGCAGCCAGAATTGTAGTTTTCGACAGCCTTGCACACTGGTATAATGTTGATGAAGAGCCCATTGCATCTTTTAACACCAGCAACAATGGATTAACCGTAAGTTTTACAAACACCTCCGTTAATTCGCATCATTCGTACTGGACTTTTGGTGACGGCAATAATTCAAGCGAAGAAAACCCTGAACACACTTATAATACGGCAAACAATTACACTGTAACTCTCGTTACCGAGTATTGCGGCTTGTATGACACAACAACACAGGTTGTTTCCGTAATGCCGGCAGGTATCGAAAACTATGCTGTCAGCACCATTGTTTTTCCAAATCCGATAAATAATTTATTAAATATTTCCTGCGGATATGAAATATTAAATGTCTGCATTAATGATATTGGCGGAAGAACCGTGTCGGCAATAAACAATATTTACCAAAAACAAGTTGAAATTGATTTTTCTTCTATAGAAGACGGCATTTACTTTGTGCAGACAGAAACAACAGAAGGCATTGCAGTAAACAAAATCATTAAATGCTCAAAATAATATTTAGATAACTCTTTTTGAGCTAATGTGCAGATATTTAAGAGAGTATTGAGGGTTTTACAAAAGTTTATTTAATTCCTGCTAAAGGTTTTTGGGCAAAAATTATTCAGTTGTTTTATTCATTTCGGCCAAAACCCAACGGATTTCATAAAATTCAACATCATTTCCAAGATATGCTTTTGCCTCTTTGAGATTATCAAATCTGTAGTCTATAAAAGCAGTTGCTATATCGTTAATTTTCTGGCGCGGCAGCAATTGCGCAACGGATATTTCTCCACTCTCTATATACTTTTGCAAATGACCTGCAACGGTGGCTTCGGATAAATTACGCGCCTCTGCTATTTTGCTTATGCCGTAACCATCGCGCAGCATGTCCAGCGAAATTTCGGCCGATGATTGCTTTTTCTTCTTTTGGCCATTCTGATTTTCTATCAGGGATAAATCGGAAGAATCAACAGACTTTAAATTGTTTTCAATACAAAAACGGGCAATTATTTTTAACAAGTCGCTGCCGAAAAAGTCTATTTTTTTCTTCCCTATGCCTTTTACTTTTTTTAGTTCCTGCATGCTTGTTGGCAGCATATTGGCCATTTCTTCAAGCGACTTGTTAGGCATAACCCTGTATCGTTCCATTCCCGACTCGTCTGCAACATTATCGCGCCAGGCTTTCAAGATATTATATAACTCGGGATATTCAACCGTTGCCGCACTTTGTCCGTCCTTTTTGGTTTTAATGCTTTTATGCGAAACAAAAGTGAAATCCAGATCGGCATCGGACCGAACACGCAGCAGCGAATATATGTCGTAGTCTTTTTTAAGAAAATCGAAACAGGCTCCGGTAATTTTTGTCATTTTTTGCAAATCGGCTGCCAGCTCTTTCAATTCGATTTGTTCGCTCATATTGTCTGAATCGAAATCGGAGTATGCAGTAAAATCGTATATTACAGACAATTTTTCAGCAAAATAATTTATGGCAGAAAGTACCCTGTTTTTAAGATGTTTTTCGCCTTCGGGATTATCGGCCAAAGAAAACAAAGCATCAAGCTGTCGCCTGAATTTTACCGCAACATCTATAATATCACTATTCATTACAAGAATAGTTTGCTCAGTATCCGGCAGTAAAGCCGATGACACACTTTGGTCTGCATCCAGAGCCAAACGCCTGATATGAATTAATCTGTTAAGCATTTCTTCGAAATCGAAAAGCTGTACTATCAATTCATTTCTAAATTGCAGTTTCGATAACTCAAGTTCTCTGTCGTCAGGCACTAGGTCTTCGCTTCTGCGGTTGAAATCAACAACTTCGTTATCTGTAATCACACTGCTGTATCCTATTGGAGAAGTCAGAACCAATCCGTCCAGTGTGCGGCAGCGGCTAAGCGCTACATAAACCTGCCCGTGGGCAAAAGCCTGGGCGGCATCAACAACAACCTTGTCAAAAGTGAGCCCCTGACTTTTATGTATTGTTATTGCCCAAGCCAGTTTAAGCGGATATTGAGTGAATGAGCCTATTTCTTCTTCAACAATTTCTTTTGTTGCCTCATTTAGGGTAAAACGAATATTTGTCCACGACACCATTCCCACATCAATGGTTTCGTCGTCGTCAGGACATTGAACAATTATATTGTCATCTTCGATATGGAGAATTTTGCCAATTTTGCCATTATAATATCTTTTTTCAGGAGATAAGTCGTTTTTTATAAACATTATCTGGGCGCCCGGCTTTAAAACAAGAGTTTTTGGTGTCGGATAAATGTATTCGGGGAAATCGCCTTTAATGTCGGCCTCAAACATTATCTCGTCGTCGGGCAAGTCGTCAAGGCGCATGTCGTTTATTGTGGCAGCCTGAGAATTATGCGTTGTAAGAATAATATAACCCGGATGTGCCGAAGGATTAAAGAATTTATTGTAACGCTGATTCAGCAATTGCATGGTTTCAGCATCCATGCCATTATTCCTTATTTTTTCGAGCAACAGAATAAAATCCAGATTGCTCTGCCTGAAAATTTGACGCAACTCAATAACGACAAGATTGGAATTGGCAAAAGCCCTGCTGTTGAAAAAATACATGTTTTTGTAATACATGCGCAGCATTTTCCATTCGTCTTCCTTAACAACAGGGGGCAACTGATGCGCATCGCCTATCATAAGCACCTGCACACCGCCAAAAGCCGACTTGTTTTGTCTATATCGTTTAAGCAAAGAATCAACCGCATCGAGAATATCGGCACGAACCATACTGATTTCGTCAATCACCAGTAAATCGATGCTTCTTAACAATCGTATTTTTTGCTTTCGGTATCTTATGGCATTTAAAGGATTATTAATTAATCCCGACGATTCCGGAAAAAAAGGAGCAAAAGGCAACTGAAACAAGCTGTGAATGGTTACTCCGCCTGCATTGATGGCTGCAACACCCGTTGGCGCAACAATTACCATACGCTTAGGACATTCAAACCTTAAACGATTCAAAAAAGTAGTTTTTCCTGTCCCTGCCCTGCCGGTTAGATATACATTGCGGTTTGTGCGGTACACAAACTCAAACGCCATGTCAAGTTCACTATTAGATTGTATATCCAAAGTTTTCACAAATCAAAGATAATGTTTTTTGAATCTTCTTTTTAATATCTGCAGGAAGTATATAAACAAACTTAGTTAAATAACTAACACACACAAATTTCCAAACGGGAACTTATGCTTGCAAAATGATAACAGATAAATAAAAATTTATTTTGTCTCAATAAATTTTTTAACTGCAGCCTCAATGTCTGCACTTATATTATCAATTGGATTGCGCGGAAATTTTTCGCCTGTGATATTTTCGTACAATTCTATATACCTGTCCGTCACACTATTAACAAAAGCATCATTCATTTCGGGAACCTGCTGACCTTCTTTTCCATGGAAGCCATGTTCCATGAGCCATTCGCGAACAAATTCCTTTGACAATTGTTTTTGCGGTTCGCCATTTTTTTGCCTTTCTTCGTATCCTTCAGCATAAAAATAACGGGATGAATCCGGAGTGTGAATTTCATCAATCAAAACTATTTCGTTTCCTATTTTGCCGAATTCATATTTTGTATCTACCAAAATCAATCCTTTTTGAGCAGCCATTTCACTTCCGCGCGCAAATAATTTCAAGGTGTAATCTTCGAGTTTTGCATAATCTTCGGCCGACACCAGGCCATGCTTTATAATGTCTTCTCGCGATATATCCTCGTCGTGCCCTATGGCTTCTTTGGTTGTGGGCGTAATGAAGGGCTTTTCGAACCTTTGATTTTCTATCATGCCTTCAGGCATGGGCACTCCGCATAAGGAACGTTTACCAGCCTTATACTCGCGCCAGGCATGTCCGGTTAAATATCCCCTGACAACCATTTCCACTTTGAATGGCTCGGCATATTTACCAATCATTACTGATGGGTGCGGAACCGCCAATTTCCAATTCGGGACAATATCTCCGGTTGCATCAAGAAATTTTTCGGCAATAAGGTTAAGCACCTGACCTTTGTATGGGATACCGCGAGGCAAAACAACATCAAATGCCGATATTCTGTCGCTTACTACCATAATTAATAAATCGCCAACACGATAAACATCGCGCACCTTACCATTATATACAGATTGCGAAGGATCAAATTGAAATTGGGTTTTAACTAAGTCTTTCATTGGTTTGTGATTTCGGTAAAATTATTTTGATTAATTCTGAATTTTTTCATGGTTTAATTTCAGGCAGATTAATGCTTATGCAAAATTAATATTAGAATTTTCAAGAAAAAACATTTCTGAATTGATTAATCCTTTTCATAAGCATCAATTATTTTAGTAACAATCGGATGACGGATTACATCGCTTGCATCAAGCGTTACAACAGCAATTTCAGGAATGTTTTTCACCAGATTAACCGCATGGGTCAAGCCGCTTGTTTGAGTCTTTGGCAAATCTATTTGGGTTGTGTCTCCTGTAATTATGAATTTTGAATCCTGTCCCATGCGGGTAAGAAACATTTTCATTTGCATTTTGGTGGCATTCTGTGCTTCGTCTAAAATAACAAAGCTTTTTTCGAGGGTCCGACCGCGCATAAATGCAAGTGGAGCTATTTCAATTGTGCCGTCTTCGAAATAATTCATCAGCTTTTGTTGCGGAAGCATGTCGTTAAGCGCATCATACAAAGGCTGTAAATAAGGGTCGAGTTTTTCACGCAAATCGCCCGGTAAAAATCCGAGATTTTCGCCGGCTTCCACTGCAGGTCTGGTCAATACTATTCGCCTTACTTTTTTCTCTTTCAGCATTTTAACGGCCAATGCTACTGCAGTATAAGTTTTGCCTGTCCCCGCCGGACCAACGGCAAAAAGCATATCGGTAACATTTATTTTTTCAACCATTTTAAGCTGATTTCGCGTACGTGCTTTTATTGGCTGTCCATTACGACCATAAACAATAACGTCGGCAGGCATTTGAGCCATCGGTTCTTTTACATAAACCTCCTCACCCATTATCTGCGCAATATCATTTTGCTTTATGTCGCCAAAGACTTCAAAATGCTTAAGCAGATTTTCAAACCTGCTTGAAAAAATTTCTATGTCGCCCTTACTCCCAATAATTTTCAACATATCGCCGCGGGCAACAATTTTTAATTTTGGAAATAATTCTCTGATTTGGCTCAAGTGAGAGTCGCCCACGCCATAAAACAATGCATGGTCAACAAATTGCAGGTCGAATACGCGTTCGTTAAGAGACATGTTTTTTGAATTCGTAATAAATCACAAAATTTGTAATTTTGAAACAAAAATACAGATTTTGATTTTAAATCCAATTACAATAACCAGCGATTTTGGCTTACGCGACTTTTACTCAGCCGCCGTGCATGGCCGTTTGCTTAAGCTGCAGCCAGATCTGAACATTATTGTAGTATCACATCTTATACAACAATACAATGTGTTTCAGGCTTCGGTTGTTGTTCAAAACACATGGAAGCATTTCCCCGATGGAACAGTGCATATGGTATTGGTAAATGGTAATCAGGGAAAACAGTTAAGACAGGTAGCAGTAAAATATAAAGGGCATTATTTTGTGGGACCTGACAGCGGCTTGCACTCTTTAATTTTTGACGAAAAACCCGAAGTAATTATTCAGTTAAATAACGAAGATAACAGTTTTGAAACATTCCCGGAACTGACAATCTGTACAAAAGCCGCAGTACATCTTGCCGAAGGTAAAGATATAATGGAACTGGGAAACCCTATACAGGACCTGCTTGAAATGATGCCGTTTCGTCCTACAAACGACAATAACACAATAAAAGGCATGGTTATTTATATCGACAATTATCATAATGCCATAACAAACATTACAAAAGCCATTTTCGACAAATTGAACAAGAATAACAAATTCACAATTCGTTTTGGAAAATATTTCACTCAAAAAATATCGCCAACATATAATTATGCCCCCGAAGCCGAATTAGTTGCGGTTTTTGGTAGTACGGGACTTTTAGAAATAGCTCTTTATAAAACGTCGGCAAAAGAACTGCTTGGAATCAAAATTAATGACGTGGTTCGCATTGAATTTGATTAAAAAATAATTGCAGTCCGATTTATAAATGAATTTTATTTTCTTATTTCTCATAATCAATATTCAATTAACTTTGCACCATAAAATCATAATCGATGTATGCATTGTTTAAAAAAGAAATAAGTTCTTTCCTGCACTCGCTTATCGGCTATATAGTCATTTGCGTGTTTTTGGCAGCTAACGGACTTATTCTGTGGGTTTTTCCAAATAATTTCAACATTCTAAATTTTGGCTACGCCACACTGGACGGGCTTTTTATTTTGGCCCCTTTTGTGTTTTTGTTTCTGCTGCCGGCAATCAGTATGCGCAGTTTTGCCGATGAAATAAACACGGGAACTATAGAACTACTGATGACTAAGCCTTTAAGTGAAATGAAAATTATTTCAGCCAAATATTTAGCCGGTATTGTAATACTTGTTTTTTCTCTTTTGCCAACATTGATTTATGTTAATACCATTTCGCAACTGGCGGTGCCAAAAGGCAATCTTGACTTTGGCGGTATATGGGGTTCGTACATTGGTTTGCTTTTTTTAGGGGCTTCCTTTTTAGCCATCGGTATTTTTGCATCTTCCATTTCCAAAAATCAAATTGTATCTTTTGTTATTGCCGTTTTTCTGATAGCCTTTATGTACCTTGGTTTTGAATTTATATATGACATTGGTATTTTTGGCGGAGCCGAATTATTCATAAAGTCGTTGGGCATAAACGAGCATTATATTTCAATGAGTCGTGGCGTTTTGGATTCCCGCGACTTACTCTATTTTTTAAGCTTAATAGCATTGTTTCTGATGTTAACCCGCCTTTCACTCGAACGTCGTAAATGGTAAAAAGTATGGATAAAAAAACAAATATCGGGACAAACAGAAAGAAAAGCTTTTTGCGATTTCTTGCAGGCATTGCCATTCTTATAGTGATAAATCTTGCCGGCTCATTAGGTTTTTTCCGTCTTGATTTAACGCAGGAAAAAAGATACACTTTGTCCGACAACACAATTGAGTTGTTGCGAAAAGTTGACGACATTGTATATTTTAGAATTTTTCTTGACGGCGAGCTGCCGGCAGCATATACCAAGTTGCGTAAATCCATCAGAGAAACGCTGGATGAATTCAGAGCCTACAATAAATCAAACATTCAGTATGAATTTATAGACCCTGCCGAAGGGAAAGACAAAAGAACATTGAATGATTATTATAATGAACTGGTAGAGAAGGGTTTGCAACCGGCTGTAGATCGCCAGCAAAGCAGTTCATCAAGTCAGCAGAGAATAATATGGCCCTGCGCACTGGTTACTTATAAAACAAGGGAAACAGCAATAAATTTTATACAATCCAACCAGCAAATCAATAAGGATGTTTTAATAAACGAATCGTTGGAATCGCTTGAATTTAATCTTATAGATGCCATCCGGCGGCTGTTTGTACGGGATAAACCCAGTGTGGCTTTTATTGAAGGTCACGGCGAGTCAAATGCCATGATGACGGAAGATTTTACAAGAAGTTTGTCAGATTATTACAATGTTCAACGTGTCAAAATAAATCAGCAGTTAAAATCGCTTGATAAATTCAAAACTATAATAATAGCCGGACCGGATTCTATATTTGACGAAAAGGATAAATTCATTATTGATCAATTCATTATGGATGGGGGCCGGGTTTTATGGCTTATTGACGGCGCCGTAACCAATATGGATTCTCTGCAATCACGTTCCGAAACAGTTGCCATCGCCAATGAGATTAATCTGGAAGACATGTTGTTTAAATACGGAGTACGTATTAACAACAATCTGATTCTTGATTTAAACAGCTGCCCAATTCCTGTAAAAACAGGTCAAATTGGAGATCAGCCACAGTTTGAATATTTCAACTGGTATTACTTCCCAAGCATATCAAATACCAATGGTCATCCCATTGTTAAAAACTTAAATGCTATAAGGTTTGAATTTGCATCGAGTATTGACACTATTGTTTCAAATGGCGTTAAAAAGACTATATTGCTTACTTCATCGCCATTCAGCAGAATTGCTAATACTCCGGCTGTTATAAGCTTGCGTATGCTAATGGAAACACCAAGTAAAACTTTCTTTAACAAATCTAATATTCCGGTTGCCGTTCTTCTCGAAGGTGAATTCAACAGCGTGTTTACAAACCGCATTCCACCTGAAATAGCCGAAGATAAAGAAATAGGTTTTGATGAAATAAGCAAGCCTACAAAAATGATTGTTGTAGCAAACGGCAAAATAATTAACAATCAGTATGTATATCGCAACGGGCAATACTATACTTATCCGCTGGGCTACGACCGCTACACAAGAATAAACTATGGCAATAAGGACTTTTTGCTTAATTGCATGAATTATCTTACCGATGAATCGAACCTGCTTGAAATACGTTCAAGAGAACTTAAAATTCGCTTATTAGATAAAACAATAATTGATTCAAACAATTCATATATCAAATTGTCAAATGTATTAGGTCCTGTTTTGATTATTGTTTTTATTGGTTTCGCAATAATGATTTTTCGCAAAATTAAACTAAAAAAAGGCTTATGAAAAAATGGTTCAAAAGGTGGTATTTATGGCTCCCACTTCTTATATTGATTGCGCTTTTTTTAATCATTTATATAACCAACCGAACAAATACTACATTGAACCCGGGCGAAAAGAATTTTGCCATAACCGATACGGCCGCTGTTACAAGAGTATTTCTTGCTGATAAAAAAAACAATTCTGTTTTATTGGAGAGAACCGATAGTAATGGATGGGTTGTAAACAAAAAATATTCTGCCCAGCCCGAAATGATAAGCGAACTGATGTACACATTAATGTACATAACAGTACGAAATCCCGTCCCCAAAATTCAACATGAGGTAATTTTTAAAGAATTGGCAAGTTTTTCCACCAAAGTTGAAGTATACGCCACAGTTTATCGAATAGACATCGGGGGTTTAAAACTTTTTCCATACGAGAAATGTATTCGCACTTATTACGTTGGCACTTCCACAATGGATAATACCGCTACCTATATGATGATGGAAGGAGCCGAAATGCCTTTTGTAATGCATATTCCCGGATTCAGAGGCTTTCTGGAACCACGCTATTCGCCCAGGGAACAAGACTGGCGCGATCACAAAGTCTTTCGCTACAATTTAAACAATATTGCAAAAATTAATGTTACTTATCCCAAATATGCGGATAGATCTTTTGAACTTCTAAATCCCGATAACATTAATTTCAGTATCAAAAATGAAATTACAGGCAAGTTGGAAAAAATTGATACAGTGAGGGTGATTAATTATCTAAATGCCTTTACTGATGCACGTTTTGAAGAGTTTGTAGCTAACATGCCCAAAGAAAGGCAAGACTCAATTCGTAAAGCATTGCCCTTTTGCATAATTACAGTTTATGACAGAAAAAACGAAGCAAATAGTATAGCTTTACACAGAATAAAACTTCCCGAAGGTAGCGTTAATGTTTCCGGTAATCCCATAGAATATGATCCTGAACGTTTGTACGGGATTGTAAATGGTAAAGATTTGGTAATGGCTCAGTATTTTGTATTCGGGCCGCTTATGCGCTATGTGTCAGAGTTTTTGCCCAGCGATAAAACCCAACCTGTTAAGATCGATAAATTTGATACTCTTTTCTGAAAAAACAATTTTAATAATTCGTCAAAATCATTAATTTTGCATTAACAATAAAAACTAAAATGCTATGAATTTTATTATTTCAAGCAATATTCTTCTGAAAGGTTTGCAAAACATAAGCGGTTTGCTGTCAAACAACAGTTTAATTCCAATCATCGAAAATTTTCTATTCTCATCTGATGGATCAAACCTAACAGTTACAGCCACGGATAGTGAAACAATTGCCGTAGTTGAACTTAATCCCGATAAAATTAACGGAGAATTTTCCGTTGCCATCCCACCGCGTGTTCTTTTGGATACCTTAAAAACATTGCCAAATATTCCAATAACAATCAACGTAAACGAAGAAACCTATGCGGTGGAAATCAGCGCCGGAGACGGTATTTATCGCCTGGCGGGATATAATCCGGTAAATTTCCCTGAAATTACGGAAATCGAAAACTCAAAATCGGTTACCATGCGCAGTATGGTACTGCAAAATGCCATCAGCAGTACAATTTTTGCCTGTGGCAACGATGAAATTAGACCTTTGTTAATGGGTGTGTTTTTTGAAATTACTCCCGATTACACAAATTTTGTGGCTACCGATGCCCATAAATTAGTCCGCTTTCGCCGCAACGACGTTAAATCTGACGAATCCCATTCGTTTGTAATTCACAAAAAGCCATTAAATCTGTTGCGTAATCTTTTAAACGGATTCGATTGCGACGTTTCACTAGAATTTAACAATACCAATGTGCGTTTCCGCTTTGAAAATTATCACGTTGTATGCCGTCTTCTTGACGGTAAATATCCCGCTTATGAAGGCGTTATTCCAAAGGACAACAACTATAAGCTTGTTATCAACCGAAATTCACTTGTAAGCACATTAAAGCGTGTGGCTATTTTTGCAAATCAGGCTTCGCATCAAGTACGTTTTGACATAAAAGGGCAGGAATTAAATATTTCAGCTGAAGACACTGATTATTCAAACGAAGCAAAAGAAAGGCTTAACTGTATTTATGATGGTGCTGATATCGAAATAGGTTTTAATTCTAAATTTTTTATAGAAACCCTGCAGACTTTAGTGTGCGAAAACATTACCGTTACCATGTCTTCTCCAAGCAGAGCCGCTTTGCTGATACCGGAAGAAACAAATTCTGCCGAAGAGGATATATTAATGCTTATTATGCCTATTATGCTTAATGCATAAAACATACATTATATTATAAGATGTCATCCAATTCAGGGTGGCATTTTTTTTAATCAGTTCGGCACAGTTTTTATTAAAATTCAAGTTATGAAAATATTTGCAACTTCAATTATTGTGTTTTTCCTCGTTTTCTCAGCATTTTCTCAGAATGACAAATTGCAACGGATTTTATCTTCTGATACTATATTGCACCAAGTATATCATAAATTGCCAAAAGGCTGGACCATGAGTATGGATGATACCAGCCTGACAATTTATAAAATTGAAAAATATGCTTTTATTAACACTGACTGCAGTTTGTTAAGCCAAGACAGCCTGAATAAATTGCCAAAAACCGAAACGGCAATGATTCGGTTTTTATATGAAGACAGGTGGGATAACGAAAGATTATTCTGGATACGGGAATCAAATGACAGTTTGAACATGATTTTAAGTTCTCTAGCACAGCAAATGGGTATAACTCAGTTTTACGATGCAGATAAAAGTACCCGTTCAAACAAAGTTTACACCGGAAAAACAAAAGCAGACAAAGAAAAAATAAACGCCTATTATAAAAGACGCGCACAATTGCTTCAGCAAATTACTCCAATACCAACATTTTATACTTCTACTTTGAGTCTTATTCAACGAAAGCAAACGGGATTAAAAAAAGCCGGAGAATGTATTTATCCGTTTGATGTATATAAAGAATTATTGGAAGTTAATATTATATTAATGGATTACTGCATTAATCCTTTAAATGAAAGATAAACAGGGGTTAAATAAAAAAAGAAAATTTTAATGGAAATAAAAAAAGGTTATTCAATTGAATAACCTTTTTTAAAAATTTAAAAATGTTATTAACGTCCACCACGTTTAGGTTTACCTGTATTTGTGGTAACCGTTGATGTGTTGTTGTTAGCTGGAGTTGGATTTGGATTGTGATTGGTAGCCGGTTTATAAGTACCTGTACCTTTTTTCTTTGCATTTTCAATGCTGTCTTCTTTTGCTTTAGCAATAGAATCTAAACGAGCTTGTTCAAGTTCTTCGGCTTTTTTAATGCTGTCTTCTTTAATTTTTGCTAAAGAGTCAGCTTTGCGGATAGAATCTTGTTTGGCTTTTTCGTCGTCTTTTTTGCTACCACCGCATGAAACGAGTGCAAACATACCAACGAGAGCTGCAATTACAAAAAGATTTTTCATGTTTTTTAAATTTTATTTGGTAATGACAGAATTACTTATTTTTTTTAACATCTTTTTTAGCTGAATCAGCTTTTAAAGAATCTTGCTGAGCTACAAGTTCTTCAGCTTTCTTAATGCTGTCTTTTTTAAGACTGTCTTTCATAATACTGTCTTTTCTGAGTGAATCTTGTTTTGCTTTTTCATCATCTTTTTTTGATCCACCGCAAGAAACTAATGCGAACATACCTACTAAGGCAACAATTACAAATAAATTTTTCATGTTTTTTGGTTTTTGGTTTAACGGTACAAAATTAATATTTTTTTTTTTATAATGATTTTTTTGATAAAATTTTTTAACTTTGTAAATAATTAAAGTTAAAAGTTATGAAAAAAACATTTTTAAAAATTGCAGCTGCTTTTGTAGCTATTGCCTTTATCGGAGTTTCTTGTACCGAGGATGATATTACAAGCCCAACCATAACACTCAACGGTAGTGCCACTGTAAGTATTGACCTTGGTGACACTTATACCGATGCCGGTGCAACCGCAAATGACGATAAAGATGGTGATTTAACCTCTCAAATTGTTAAAACAGGAACTGTTGACGTAAATAAAGTTGGAATTTACGAAATAACCTATACCGTTTCTGACGAAGCCGGCAACACCACTAAAGAAACCAGAACCGTTACAGTAAAAGCCGCTCGTTTGGCTGGTTCTTATAACGTTCATGCAGTTGTAACAGGTGCCGGTGCCGGAACCTATGACTATATTGAAACAGTTACAGGTTCTTCAGTAAATTACAATTATGTGTATTTTGGAAACTTCGGCGGATTCCCAAATCTTCAAGTACAAGGAACCGTTAGTGGCGCCGGTATTACATTTAATCAAACAAAAAATTATGACTGGGACGATGATGGAACAGCTA
>CAZJYL010000010.1:0-18631 GCA_964550265.1 uncultured Bacteroidaceae bacterium | reverse complement strand
GAACTTAAATTCATGAGGGTTTGTTTAATTACCATAATACTAATTGTTATTACGTTTTGTGTAAAAGCACAAAGCTTTATAACATCTCCGTATTCAAGATATGGGCTTGGAGAAATACAGAATAATACCGAACCCGTTTCTTTTTCCATGGGCGGTCTTACCTCGGCATTTAAGGATCGTTATGCCATTAACAATTTTAATCCTGCGTCATATACTGTTTTGCTTTACGATCAAGACTCTTTACCAATGCTTTTTAATGGAGGGTTAAAATGCAATTATTCAAACCAGCGTAGTTTAACACAAATGTCAAGCAGATTCACGGGTTCGCTAAATAGTTTTTCATTTGCATTTAAAGCTGCCAGATTGTGGGGTATGGCGTTTGGACTTCAACCTTATAGCTCGGTGGGCTATATGCTCGAAACTGCTTCTTCTCTTGATACTTTGGCAAATTACAAGGTAAAATATGAGGGAAGCGGAGGCTTTAACAAGTTTTGGATGGGACATGCAGTAGAATTATTTAAGCATTTAAGTGTTGGAGTAAATGTGTCTTATGTTTTTGGCTCCTTAACGCAGGTCAGGCGAGTTGTTTTCGACTCAAGTGCTTTTTACAACACAAAGACGATATCCTCCAGATATGTTGGAGATTTTGTATTTGATGCCGGACTGCAATATGAAATAACTTTATTTAATGACTCATTGAATCTGGAAAAAACCAAGCTTGTTCTTGGCACCTCTGTGGGATTACCCGCCAAACTTAATGCCGATGAAAGCATGATGGCCATGAGATATTTTTTCAGCGGAGGCAGCGAATATATAATTGATACAACTGGTGTCTCAAATAATATAAAAGGAATTGTTAGCTATCCCATGAGTGTTTCAGGCGGCTTTATGGTTTCAAAAGATAATAAATGGTCACTTGGTGCCGATTTCAGAATGCAAGATTGGTCAAATTTCAAGTCGTTTGGTGAATCTGATTCATTGAAAAACAGCATGTCGTTTAATTTGGGTTTTTCAATTTCTCCCGCAAAAAAACAATTAACAAGATATTCAACTAAAAGAACTTGGTATGGTGGTATTCATTACGACCAGACCTATATGTCATTAAAAGGTGAAGAACTAACCAGACTTGGTATTAGTTTTGGCTGTTCTTGGCCTTTAATGTCCATTTATCCAAGATTACAAAGGTCAGTTATAACAACTGGCATTGAATTTGGTACAATGGGTACAACCAGCAACAATTTGATAAAGGAAAATTACATAAGATTTGTTCTTGGAATTTCTCTCAAAGAGCGCTGGTTTGAAAAGAAGAAGTACAATTAGAACTACAGAGCCATGAAAACCGTTTTGAATTTAATTTTAGTTTTTGCTCTTACAATGCCTTTAGTAAATGGTGTTTTTGCACAGAGTGACATTAAGTTTCCTGAATCTTGCTGTATTAAAGGCCCAAAATACGGACCCGACAGTGTTGAAGGTGTTAAAAACTTATCTCTTTACAGAGAAAATTACAAACAATGGAGAGACTCTAAATTTAAGGGAGAAGCCATAAATTATACTATTGGCCCCTGGAGATATTGTTTCATCAATGCGCCCTTGTCCAGCCAAAATTTATATCTGGATGGTGTGCGTATAATCGGATATTTAATTGATAAAGCTCCAAGTGAAGCTGAAAAACAACTTTACGTTGATACTTTAATGATGCTTTATGACCGGAATATCGAAGCTTTTGGCTGTGCCAAACTGTATGGAGAAGGATATATTTTAGGCCGCAAGGGATTTGATTTATTCAATTATCGCCCACAAGAACAGGAATTGATTTATTACACGCTTGAAAAATCATTGCAGATTCAAGGTAATGAAAGCGAAGCTGCAGTTTTGTCTATTTTCTATAAAGTAACTGATGAATTAGTTCGTGCGGGCAAATTAGATACATCTAAAATATATGAAAACTATGATATTGCCATGGCTGTTACTGAACATCAGTTAGCTTTGTATCGCGATGAATTAAAGGCCAACCCAGCCGATTCCGTTAAGATTAACAAGAAAATTGAAATATATGCCATAGCTGAAGGAAATATTAATAGTTTATTTGATCCATGGGCTAATTGCGAAGAAATCATAAAAATTTACAGTGCCAAATACGATGAAAAGAGTTCTGATTTGAATTGGTTAATAAAGCTGACTAACTTAATGGAGAAAAAGAATTGTACGGATGATCCGCTTTATTTTAAGGCTGCAGAACAAGCATATAAATTAAGCCCTACACCCGATGCAGCTCTTGTTTTAGGAAAATCATTTTTAAAAATTAAAAACTTCAGCAGTGCTGCAAAATATCTAAATGAAGCAATTAGCGGTTTAAAAGAAGATAAAGCGAGAGCTGATGCTTATTTGAATCTTGCCGATGCATATAGAAATTTAGGACAACTTGCAAATGCTCGTAATGCAGCACTTGAATCCTCAAGATTAAATCCAAGCGACGGAAGACCTTATATACTTATCGGAGATTTATATTATTCTACTGCATCTAGTTGCGGAGGAGATACTCCTGTTAGTAAAAGAGCAGGATATTGGGCAGCTGCTGACAAATATGCAAAAGCTAAATCTGTTTCGTCTGACGAAAACGTGATAAACGTTGCTAATGCAAAATATAATGCCGCGTATAGTGGATTCCCAAACAACGAAGAATTATTTTTCGAAAATATTGCCGTAGGCTCAAGTTACACGGTTTCGTGTTGGTATACTGAAACCACTATTGTGAGAAGCAGATAATTGGTGCACACAAAAGTAAAGCATACTTATTTAATTTGCATTGTGGTCATATTCGTGACCACAATGCTTTTTTCATGTGGTAATTCTAGTGAAAGCCTTAATGAGGTTGTAATAATTGATACTTTGCCTGTTGAAACTGCCCGTGAGGTAACAATGTATTATAGCGATAGTGGATTAATTAAAGCATGTTTAACAGCTCCCGTAATGAAAAGATATGAAAATAAGGAGCAAAAAGGGATTATTAAACTAACAGATGGATTAAAAGTTGTTTTTTATGATTCACTGGGTAATAAAGAAACATTGCTTACTGCAAAATATGGAGAACGTTTTGATGAATTACAGCGAATTGAAGTTAAATATGATGTAGTTGTTATAACAGCTGATTCGGAAAAAATGTACACCGACCACTTGATTTGGGATGAAAGGGCAAATAGGATATATTCTGACGTTTTTATTAAAATTATTACACCCGACAAGATAATTTGGGGCGATGGCTTTGAATCTGACGAGAGGTTTAGCCAGTATAGAATTTTGAGACCAAAAGGTGAAATTCAAATAAAAGAAGATAAAATTGATTAAGAATAGGGCTGTTTAATCAAAATGATTACCTTTGCACTCGTTTTTTAATAAAAAATTATAGGATGGCTACTATAGGAAAAATACGAAAACATTCAGGATTACTTGTTGGTGCCATAGGTGTTGCCTTGGTATTATTTATTTTAAGTGATTTTATGGGTTCAAGGAACAGACGTCATTCGTTTGAACCATTAGCAGTAGTATTTGGAGAAAAAATTAAGTATCAGGATTTTACCGCAAAAGTTGAAGAGCGAAAATCTATGTATGCGATGCAATATGGAAATGAGATTCATTTTTCTTCGGCAGACAATTTTCATATAAACAACGAAGTATATGAAAAGATGGTAGAATCCCTTATACTTAAGGAAGAATATGAAAAACTTGGGCTTGCTGTTAGTAATGACGAAATTGGTGAATTATTTACTGGTAAATATGTGCACCCTCTTATAAAACAGCTTTTTACAAATCCTGAAACCGGAGTTTTTGATCCTAATCAGGTTGCCATGTACATTAGTAGTTTAGAAGAACGTTCTGTGGAAGAACAGTATAATTGGCATCTGTATGAAAACATGATTATAGAAGAAAGAACAAGAAACAAATATGTGTCTCTTGTTAACAAAGCTTTCTATTTGCCAAAAGCATTTATGGATCGTGAAAACAATGACAGAAACAAAAAATATGTAACAGAATATACCGGATTGCGCTATGCTTCTATAAGTGATTCTACTATTACAGTTACCGATGAGGAGATGAAAAATTATTATGAATCTCATAAATATGACTTTGTTTACGATGAGCCATTTGCAGCTGTTGATTTTGTTATTTTTGACGTAAAACCATCAGCAACCGATTTTAAATTTATGAAGGAGAAGATTGATACCATTTATTCTCGTTTTAAAAATATAGGAATTGATGATGTTGTAAGTTTTATTAATACTAATTCTGACATTGATTTTAGATGGGATAGCTCGTACTTGCGCCGCGAAGTGCTTCCCGTGAAGGCAGATACGCTTTTTGATGCTAAAATAGGCTCATTTGTTGAACCTTATCTTGAAAGCAATGTGTATTATATGCACAAATTGCTTGACCGCAAAATGATTCCGGATTCATTAAAAGCTGCGCATATCCTTATTGCTTACAAAGGTGCCGCTAATGCCGACTCAAGTGTGGTTAGAACTAAAGAGCAAGCGAAACATATTGCTGATAGTCTTTTGATGGTTGTTAAAGGAAAAGACAGCGCTTTCTTTTCACAGACTGCAATTGCTAATAGTAACGATCCCTCAGTTAAACAAAATGCCGGATTTTTTGGATGGTTTCAGGAGGGTATGATGGTTCATGAGTTTAATAAAGCTTGTGTTGAAGGAGCTAAAGGTTCTTACTCTGTTATTGAAACTGATTTTGGTTATCACGTAATCAAGGTTATTGATAAAACAAAGCCGATTAATAAAGTGAAAATAGCTACCATTCAGCGTACTGTTGAACCAAGTAAAGAAACAAGTGACTCTATTTATAATTTGGCCAATGTTTTTGCTGCCGAAAGCCAGACTTCTGAGTTATTTGAAAAAAATATAATAGATAAAGGATATACAAAACGTGTTGCCGAAAAACTTAGAATTGCAGATTTTACTTTGCCGGGAATAAATGAAGGACGCGAAGTGATACGTTGGGCTTATAATAAAGACACAAAAAATGGCACAGTATCAACAGTATTTGCTCTTGATGGTGAATCAAAATATGTTATTGCATTATTGAAAACAAAAACGGAAAAAGGAATTGCCCCGTTTGAATCGGTTAAAAATATTGTTGAACCATTTGCCAAAAAGGAGAAAAAGGCTCAGATGTTAATAGATAAAATGAATTCGGCTTTAAATGGCGTGTCCTCTGTTGAAGCATTGGCAAATAAACTAAAATCCGAAGTTGATACTTTTGATGTTTCTTTTTCAACTTATTCTTTGCCGGGCTTTGGACCTGAACCTGAAGTTATTGGTAACATTACCGCGTCTGCCAAAGGTAAATTATCTAAGGTTATTAAAGGTGAAATGGGCGTATTTATTTACAATGTAATTGATATTGTTGAGCCACAGCCTGCAGATTATCAAAATATAAAAGCACAGAAGACGCAGTTTTTCCAAAGCAAGGTTAATTACGAATTGTTTAGGGCGTTGCAGCAGAAAGCTGATATCGAAGATAACAGAATACTGTATTTTTAATAAAGTTTTTGGTATTTATTAGACTTTATTTAATTAAGCAATAGAGTATTGTATTGCTTTGCCAAAAGTGTTTTAAATTTTAAAAATTGTTTTGCCGCAATTTGTTTATAAACTCATTATGTAGTTCACAAATACGTGTTTCTTCAATTTGGTCAATCAAAGGATTGCCCGGAGATTTCAGCAATATTAATCTAATTCCTGACGAAAGATTTTTTTTGTCTTGCAAAATGTATGGCTGTAATGTTTTCCATTCAGGCAGTTCGTCAAAATCAAACATTTGTTTAAACCAGTTCAATACCTCGATTAACAATTGCCTTGGAAAATTATATAAGATACTCGAAAAATACAAGGCTTCGACTATGCCGATTGCAACTGCATGGCCATGAGATAATGGTTTTTGTGCACTTAGGAAAAACCCCTCATAAGCATGACCAAAGCTATGACCAAAATTCAACCACATTCTTTTATTATTTTCAAATGGGTCGCTGGTAATAATTCTAAGTTTTGTTCTGATGCTTTTGGTAAGTAATGAAGTGCTTGGTGGGATTTTTGCATCCTGAACCGACAAAATTGTTTTAACAAAAGCTGATTTATCCAGTAAAGCATGCTTCATTATTTCGCTGTAGCCTGATTTAATTTCATTTTCAGGTAATGAAGAAAGCCATAGCGGTGATATAAATGTGAATTTTGGAAAATATATTGTTCCGATTTGATTTTTTGCAAAGTTGAAATTAACGGCATTTTTACCTCCTATCGATGCATCTGTCATTGCCATAAGCGTGGTAGGAATATATACCGTACGCAACCCGCGTTTGAAAACCGAAGCCATAAAGCCGCCCAGATCGGTAATGGTTCCACCTCCAAAGCACACAATAACCGTATCCTTTGTTATGGGATATTTAATCCATTCTTCAATTATTTCTCCTGCCACTTGCCATTGTTTGCTGTTTTCGCCGCCATTTATTTTCCTGATGCCAACCAATTTAACCGGCAGTTTTTCAAACATGTCTTTCAAAATATTTTGAAAAATCCCATAAGGAGTTTTGTCAACAAGAAAAAAGACAGGAGTTGGTTTGTGAGTACCAATAGTAAGCTGCCAGCATCGCTTGAAATCCTTTATAGGGTCTTCGGTAATGATGACCGGCGGCTTATTATTGCCAAGTTTTATAAATGTTTTTTCATTCATTTCAATGCAAAGTTAAGTGATTTAACCTATTCGGCGAAATTCATTAATTTTGTAAAAAAAATTATGCGAATAAGCATTTTTATTTCTTTATTCATTTTACTGAGTGCCTGTCATTCATTAAGAGTTATTCCTGTTCACAACGATACGAAATTGAAAAAGGAGGGCATTTTTTATTATTTACCCGAAACGCGGCTTGTGGTTGATGTAACAGTGAAAGAAATTCATTATTTAAAGGGCCCGTTTTCGGCTTATTCGGCAAAATTCACCGGAATTAGTAATGTAATTACCGAAAACAAAACAGTTTATTTTGTCGAAGACATTAAATTGAAAACCTTTTCGGTACCCGATACATCCAGATTGTTTTTTATTGAAACTAGTAAATTAAAAAACAAAGATAATTTTATGATTAATTTTAATGATTACGGATGTATCTCATCTGTAAACATTGATTTGTCAGAAGAATATTATGATAAAAATAAAATTTCCGAAAAAGAAAGCGATAATTTGAATCATCCTTCAAATTCAGGCTTTGAGTATTTTGCCACGGGAAATACACGAATAAAAACCGACACTATTTTTGAAAAAATTATTTTGGACACAGTTACAATTGAAAAGCAAATATTGCAGCATAGTATTATTGAAAAATCTATTGAGGACAAAGCCAAAGATGCAGCAGATTATATAAGACTTATTTCCGAAAACAAAATGAATCTTATTTCGGGTTATCAGGAAATTAATTATGATTTGAACACCTTTGATGCAATGCTGGAGGAACTAAACAAGATGCAGCAAGAGTATTTAACCTTGTTTACCGGAAAGGCCATAGAATATTCAAAACACTATCTAATAAATATTGATCCCGATAAGATAAATGAAAAAACCTTTATTTTTAGTTTTAGTGAATCCTATGGAGTGCTTGAAGATTATGATTCATTACTTTCAGACGAATTATATTATTACGAGCTGGTTTCAGATAAAAAATCAAACGCAATTAAGTCTGTCATTACAAATACTAAACATTATAAAAACAAAGGCATTGCATATAATATTCCCGAAGATTGTGTATTTATACTTAATAATGAAGCCGGTGAGGTAGTTTTAAAAGAAAAAGTACCAATATGCCAACTAGGCATTACCAATTATTTGCCTTCATCAATTAAGAACGTTTTGTTTGATACTAATAGTGGTGCTATAAGAATGCTTAAAAAATAAGTGTTTATATTTTAACTTTCATTTTTTTTCCGATAAAATCTATAATGCCATCAATGCCTGTTGTTAGCTCATTAATTGGTCTGGCAATATTGATTCTGATAATATTTTTGGCCTTATCGCTAAAATGAATCCCGGGTACTGTGGCAATCTTATGACTTTCGAATAAATTAAGAGCAAAATCTAATCCATCCGAAAATTTGGGCGGAAGCTCAACCCAGATAAAATAACCACCTTCCGATTTTTTGCAAATAAAACCCGCCTCATTAAGTTTTTCCGATGCTTTAAGATAATTTTCAAATAAAACTTGTCTAAGATTTTCCGAATAATCTTTTCCAAAATCATGATTCTCAATATATTGTAGCAAGGCTTCCTGCAGAACCGAGTTTGTGCAAAGCCCTGTATAATCATGCATTGACCTGATTGCGTTGCAATGAGTTTCGTCGTGCAGCAGCATACCAACCCGCCAGCCTGTTATTGAAAACCATTTCGAAAAACTATCTACAATAAATAAATACGGATTTAGCCGGGAAAGTGGCACGTATGGCTGGTTGCTGTAATACAACATGCTATATACAGAATCGAATACCAGATAGCATTTTTTTTGAGCGCATAAATCTATTAGCTCGTTTATGTTTTCCTGAGAAAAAATTATTCCGTGCGGATTTCCGGGAGATGCCAGAAAAATTAATCTTACATTGTTTTTATTTATATGTTCTTCAACCAGCGAGATTGGTATTTCCCCATTTTCTGTTGGCTCAACTTCAAAAAAAGGCAGGTTGAATTGTTTTGGCAATTGACGATACGATTCGTATGGGGGAGTGAATGACAATGTTGCAAAATTGCCGCCGGTATTACCCATGATAAAGAGAAAAACAAGACACAACGCTTCGGTGGCACCTTGAACAATTAGTATATTATCGGAACTTAACACTTTTTCGGAAGAGTAAAATTTAAGTAAACTTTCCCGTAATTTAAAGTTTCCTATGCCCGGCGGATATTGATGAATGTTTTCAGCTGCAATATTTTTTAATTTATCAAGCAACTCTTCGGGTGGCGCGAATCCGGGAATTCCCTGAGCCAGGTTTATTCCTCCGTTTTGCTTGACTAAAGTGCTAAAATAACTAATAAGAGAGCCTTGAATATTTTTCACAAAACCTTTTTATACAAAGTTACTAAGATTACAACAGTAATTACAATTAAGCTAAAAGTTTCAAATAATGAATATTCTTTTGTATGTCAAGGCGTTTATATTTCTAATCTGGCAAAGTAATTTTGGCATAAATATTTTTTATTTTGTAAATTAGCACAAATTATACAGCCATGAAAAAAATCGTATTTTCTTTAGCAATAATTATGATTGCACTTTCGGGATGCGATACTTTAAGCAAAATTAATTTGACTAATAATATTCCTGTAGTACTGTCTGAAGGCGATGTAGTTAATGGACTTAAAGAAGCCTTGAATGTAGGCACGAATAATGCTGTTGGTTTACTTGGCAAGCCAGATGGTATATTAAGAAATCCTTTATATATGATTCCGTTTCCGCAAGAAGCAATAAGAGCAAAAGAAAAACTTGAGCAACTGGGCATGGAAACTTTAATAGATAATTTTATCGCAACTATGAATCATGGTGCCGAAAATGCAGTATCTAAAGCGGGTCCAATTTTTCTTAACGCAATAAGTTCAATGACAATTTCCGATGCCGTTAACATTCTTAAAGGCGCTGATAATGCAGCAACGGAATATTTTAAATCCAAAACCACGGCATCTCTTACGGCTCTTTTTAAACCTGAAATATCAAAGGCACTTGATGCCGTAAATTGCACAAAATACTGGACTGATATTACAAGCACATACAACAAAATACCACTGGTTAATCCAATTGAAACAGATTTGTCGAAATATGTTACCGAAAAGGCACTAAATGCTCTTTTCACTCAGATAGCAACAGAAGAAAAAAAGATTCGCACAAACCCTGCTGCACGTATAAATGATATTCTAAAAAAAGTTTTCGATCCCAATGCAATTGTTCAGTAAACTAAAATTTATTTTTGCTGCTTTTGTGGCTCTTGTTATTACATCTTGCATTGAGCTGGAAGAACACATAATTATTTATCCTGATAAAAGCGGCGATTATTCTTTGTCGCTCGATTTAGGCGCGCTTACACAATCAGGGGTAAATGCCTTTAAGCCATCGGAAGATATTTTAAATTTTCCGAAAACAGTTGAGGAGGCTTTTAGGGATGTAAGCGGAATAAGTGATATTAAGGCCATATCCGACAATAAAAAAGGGAAATATATGGTGTCTTTCAAGTTTAAAAATCATAAGGCATTTAAAAAAGCCCTTCTGAAACTTGCAGGATTAAAATATGGATTCATTGTTCCGAATTACATGAAGGTTGGCAAACACAGGTTTGTAAAAAAAGATATAGGACCTTTGATTAAAAGGCAGGTGGAAAAGCAGGAAAATAGTCCTCTGACGCGCGAATTTATGGGAATGGAGGTGTCATCGTTGATTAATGTTAAAACCATAGTAGAGACGCCAGGTAATGTAAAAAATATTAAAAAGAATTCACGGGCTTCTTTTACCAACGACCCGGATGTGATTGAAATTAAAAGCACTTTAAAAGACATCTTAAGCGGAGCAAGCACCGGAGTTGTTTTGAAATACTGATTACAGTTATTAACAAATACTTTACTAAATTATACTTATAATGTCCGCCTTGATTAAACAAAGTGTTAATGAATTAATAAAAGCAAGTTTTTATTAGCTCTGCATAACAAATAAATGCAACCTATAAAGATGGTTGACCTGCAAGGTCAGTATCAAAAAATTAACCCTGAAATTGACCTGGCTATTGATGAAGTGATATCGAGCACTTCTTTTATTAATGGCCCGGCCGTACAGCGTTTTCAGAAAAATCTTGAAAAATATTTAAACGTAAGAAATGTTATTCCCTGCGCTAATGGTACTGATGCATTGCAAGTGAGCATGATGGCTCTGGGACTGCAACCCGGAGACGAAGTAATTACAACATCGTTTACTTTTATTGCAACGGCCGAAGTTATAGCTCTTCTTAAGCTGACTCCTGTTTTGGTGGATGTTGATAGGAACACAATGAATATATCTGTTGATGCAATTAAAAAAGCCATTACACCAAAAACAAAAGCAATTGTTCCGGTTCACTTGTTTGGTCAATCTGCACCAATAGAAGAAATTATGGCTCTGGCAAAAGAGCATAATTTGGTAGTGATAGAAGACGCCTGCCAAAGTATTGGTGCCGATTATATTTTTGATGATGGCAAAACAATGAAGACGGGGACCATTGGCAATATTGGCTGTACCAGCTTTTTCCCGTCAAAGAACTTGGGTTGTTACGGTGATGGCGGAGCAATTTTCACCAATGATGATGAGCTTGCCGCCAGGATAAGAACAATTGTAAATCATGGTATGAAAATAAGGTATTATCATGATGAAATTGGCGTAAATAGTCGTCTGGACAGCATTCAGGCTGCCATTCTTGATGTCAAACTTAAGTATTTGGATGAATACAATAATGCGCGCAAGGCGACTGCCGATTACTACGACACTGCATTTGCCAATAATCCAAAGCTTATAATTCCTTATCGTTATGAAAAGTCCAATCATGTTTTTCACCAATACACCCTGATAGGGCAGGGGATTAATCGTGACGAACTTATTGCTTTTCTTCAGGAACGCGGAATACCTTGCATGATATATTATCCGGTGCCGCTGCATTTGCAAAAAGCGTATATCGACCCACGTTATAAACAGGGCGATTTTCCTGTTACCGAATGGCTATCGAAAAATGTTTTTTCTTTGCCGATGCACACGGAACTGGATATTGAACAATTGAAATTTATTACAGACACCGTTCTGGAATTTTTAAATAAATAGTATGTCTGACTATTTTGTACATCCAACCAGTATAATTGACGATAATTGCTCTATCGGCGATGGCTGTAAAATCTGGCATTTTTCTCACATTATGTCAAATTCTGTTTTGGGCAAGAATTGCAACATAGGACAGAATGTTGTTGTGTCTCCCGGCGTAATCCTTGGAAACAACGTTAAAGTGCAAAACAACGTTTCTATATATACCGGAGTTATTTGCGAAGATGATGTTTTTCTGGGGCCCAGCATGGTGTTTACAAATATATCAAACCCGCGTAGTGCCATTGTCAGACGTGATAAATATGAACAAACCCTGGTAAAAAAGGGAGCATCTATTGGGGCAAATGCAACAATAGTTTGCGGGAACACAATTGGTGAATATGCTTTGATTGGTGCCGGTACTGTTGTTACCAAAGATGTGTTGCCTTATGCCTTGGTAATAGGTAATCCCGGAAAGCAGGCAGGCTGGGTGAGCGAATACGGACACAGGCTTATTTTTAATGAAAAAGGCCTGGCAGAATGTCCTGAAAGTGGAGAAAAATATTTGATGAAAGAAGGAAAAGTAACAAAAATAATAAATGAATAAGCCATTGAATTTTGCGTTGATTGGAGCTTCGGGTTATATTGCTCCGCGACACATGAAAGCGATAAAAGATACCGAAAACCGGCTGACTGCCGTTTTGGATCCGTATGATGGAATTGGAATAATTGATTCATATTTCCCTTATGCTGATTATTTCAGCGAATCGGAACGTTTTGACAGACATCTTGACAAAATGCGCAGGACAGGAAATATGAAAATTGATTTTGTGAGTATATGTTCTCCAAATTATTTGCATGATGCGCATATTAGAATGGCTTTGCGAAATCAGGCAGATGCCATTTGTGAAAAACCTTTGGTGCTTAATCCGTGGAATATTGATGCACTGGAAGAAATAGAACGCGAAACGGGCAGAAAAATTTATAATATTCTTCAGCTCCGTTTACATGAATCCATTCGAAAATTGAAATCTGAGATAGAAAATAGGCAAGACGAATTTTTCGATGTAGAACTTACTTATATTACAAGCAGGGGAAACTGGTACAGGCATTCGTGGAAAGGCGATGAAAGCAAGAGCGGAGGAGTAGCAACAAATATTGGAATACATTTTTTTGATATGCTGTACTGGATATTTGGTTGTGTTGAAAAATATGAAGTTCACTTGTATAACGAACAAAAAGCTGCAGGAACTTTCAGATTGAAGAATGCAAATGTTCGCTGGTTTTTGAGTATTGACGAAAACGATTTGCCGCAGGAAATAAAAGGACAAAAAAGAACATTCCGCTCAATAAACGTAAATGGTTCAGAGTTTGAATTTTCTGAAGGATTTACCGAACTACATACCGAGAGTTATAAACAAATCCTTTCAAATAGTGGTTTTGGCCTGTCTGATGCGCGTCCATCAATCGAAATGGTATATAATATTCGCAACAGCGCTATATCTCCTTTACAAGGCGATTATCACCCATATTTAAAATCTCTTTAAAATAATTTATATGAATACTTTTGAAAAGTTAGTTAATCACGAAACAAAAATTTCTGTTATTGGGCTGGGGTATGTTGGTCTTCCTATTGCTTTGGAATTTGCAAAAGTAATTGATGTTATCGGATTTGACATTAAACCCGATCGCATTGAAAAGATGAAAAACAGTATTGACCCCAGCGATGAGATTCCCTCAAGCGAGTTTTTAAACAGAAGAATTAAGTTTACATACGATATAAATGATTTAAAGGAAGCCACTTTCCATATTGTTGCGGTGCCTACACCTATCAATGATCATCATTTACCCGATTTAACTCCATTGATTAAAGCCAGCGAAAGCGTTGGTAAAATATTGAAAAAGGGAGATACCGTTGTTTTTGAATCAACCGTTTATCCGGGAGCTACCGAAGAAGATTGCATTCCTATTTTGGAAAAACACAGCGGATTAAAATTCCCACAGGACTTTAATGTTGGATATTCACCCGAGCGCATTAACCCGGGCGATAAGGTTCACACTTTAACCAATACCATAAAAATTGTTTCCGGCAACACTCCTGAGGTGATGGAAATGATAGCAAAGGTATATGAGCTTGTAATAAAAGCCGGTGTTCATCGTGCCCCAAGCATCAAGGTGGCCGAGGCTGCAAAAATTATTGAAAACACCCAGCGCGACATTAATATTGGCTTAATGAATGAATTGTCCATTATTTTCGGACGAATGGGAATTAATACTCTTGACGTATTGGAAGCGGCCGGAACAAAATGGAATTTTTTGAAATTTCAGCCCGGTCTGGTTGGCGGCCACTGCATTGGCGTTGACCCTTATTATTTGGTTTACAAAGCTCAGGAATATAAATATCATCCGCAGATAATCAGATCTGGTCGCTTTGTAAATGACAGCATGGGCTCTTATATAGCTAAGCAGTGTGTTAAAAAATTGATTAAAGCAGGCAAAAATATTCTCGACGGCAAGGTTCTGGTCATGGGCGTTACATTTAAGGAAAATGTTACCGATATTCGCAATAGCAAAGTGGTTGATATAATTAATGAACTTATTTCCTATGGCTTGAAAGTTGACGCTATTGATCCCTATGCCGATGCAACTCAATTTGAACATGAATATGGATTACCGCTTAAACCCGAGCCACAGGGTAAATATGATGCTGTTGTTTTAGCCGTGATGCACGATGCATATTTAAATTTGAGCGAAGGCGATATTTGTTCGTTGATGAACGATAATAAAGGAATACTAATTGACGTAAAAGGAGTTTTGCGTAATAAAATAAATAACATCACATACTGGAGTTTGTAATTTATGAAGTGTATTCTTGTTACCGGCGGTTTAGGTTATATTGGCTCCCACACAGTTGTTGAGTTGATTAATGCGGGCTATGAGGTTATAATTGCCGACAATTTATCAAACAGCGAAGAATCCGTTTTAGAACGAATTTTTATAACAAGCGGAATTGGTCCCGAGTTTCACAAAATGGATGTTTGTGATAGAAACGAATTAAACAAACTCCCCGAAAACATTGATGGCGTAATTCATTTTGCTGCTTTTAAGAGTGTGGGTGAATCCGTTGAAAAGCCACTTGAATATTACAGAAATAATATCGGCTCCCTTGTTAGCATTCTTGATTTTTGTAAAGAAAGAAAAATAAAATCTTTTGTGTTTTCTTCTTCATGTACTGTTTATGGTCAAAGCGAAGTTCTTCCCGTAAACGAAGACACTCCGTTCAGCCCTGCATGGTCGCCGTATGGACATACCAAGCAGATAGGAGAGGAAATAATAAGGAATTTCGCAAATTCAAAACCGGATATGCGTATAGTTTCTCTCAGATATTTCAACCCTGCTGGAGCACATGAATATTCACTTATTGGAGAACTGCCACGCGGCATTCCAAACAATTTGATGCCTTATATTACTCAAACGGCTATAGGATTGCGTGATAAACTTAAGGTTTTTGGCGGAGATTACAACACAAAGGACGGAACGGCCATTCGCGATTATATACATGTTACGGATTTGGCTCAAGCGCATGTTAAATCACTTGAGTTCTGCGATAAAATGAGTGAAAACAGTGTAGAAGTATTTAATCTTGGCAGCGGAAACGGATATACAGTGTTAGAAGTTATAAAGAGTTTCGAAAAAACCAGTGGAATTATTTTGCCGTTCGAAATAGTAGAGCGCAGGCCCGGTGATGTTGAAAAAGTTTGGGCAGATACAACAAAGGCATCAAAAATACTTGGATTTGAACCTAAACTTACTTTAGACGACATAACTTTATCAGCATGGAAATGGGAGCAGAATTATAGAAATAAAATTGAAAAAAAATCATGAAAAAAATTATTTTTATAACAGGGGGTGCCGGATTTATCGGCTCACATGTAGTGCGTTTATTTGTGAATAAATACCCGGATTATTTGATTGTTAATATAGATAAACTCACCTATGCCGGAAATCTTGAAAATTTGAGAGATGTTGAGAAAAAAGAAAACTATGTTTTTGTGAAAGCCGATATTTGCGATTTCGACCTCATCAATAAATTATTTAATGAATATAAGCCGGATGGAATAGTGCATCTTGCAGCCGAGTCGCATGTTGACCGCAGTATTATTAATCCTATGGAGTTTGTATATACTAATGTTATTGGCACCGTAAATTTACTTAATGCTGCAAAAAATATCTGGCAGGATAATCTGGCTGATAAAAAATTCCTGCATATTTCAACAGACGAGGTATATGGCTCGCTTGGAGAAACCGGATTATTTACCGAAACAACAGCTTATGACCCCAGGAGCCCGTATTCTGCTGCCAAAGCTTCGAGCGATCATTTTGTAATGGCTTATTATCACACATATAAACTGCCAACTGTCATTACAAATTGCAGCAATAATTATGGCCCGTATCATTTCCCCGAGAAATTGATACCCCTGATGATAAACAATATTTTGAATAACAAACCACTTCCTGTTTACGGACAGGGTTTAAATGTTCGCGACTGGTTGTTTGTAGAAGACCACGCAACAGCAATAGACCTTGTTTTTCATAATAGGAAATGCGGAGAAACTTACAATGTTGGCGGTAACAATGAATGGAAAAATATTGATTTGGTAAAACTTCTGTGCAAAATAATGGATGAAAAACTAAATCGGGCAAATGGTACATCGGAAAAACTGATAACTTATGTAAAAGACAGAGCGGGGCACGATTTACGCTATGCGATAGATTCATCAAAAATACAGAAAGAACTCGGATGGGCGCCGTCTGTTACGTTCGAAGAGGGGCTGGATAAAACGGTTGATTGGTATTTAAATAATAAGCAATGGTTGGATAATGTTACTTCGGGTGAGTATATGAACTATTATAAAGACATGTATGAAAATAGGTAGTGTTTTTTCGAAAGTAAAGGGTACTAAATGTATTGTTACCGGTGGAGCCGGATTTATCGGCTCTCATATCACCGATACACTATTGGCTTATGGTGCTGCCCGTGTTGTGGTAATAGATAATTTGTCAACCGGCAACATAAACAATATAAAGCATCATTTTGAAAACGATGCCTTTACTTTTATGCAGGCAGATATAAACGATGCCAATTCCATCTCTGCTCATTTTGCCAGAACAGATTTTGTTTTTCATCAGGCAGCACTGGGCAGTGTACCCCGCTCGATAGAAAATCCCCCGCACACCGATATAAATAATGTTCATGGACTGGTAAATATTCTTCAGCTTTGCCGCCTCAATAAAGTGAAAAAAATTGTATTTGCATCTTCTTCTTCAGTATATGGAGACGACATGTCGTTGCCAAAGGTTGAGGGAAAAACCGGTAAGCCCTTGTCGCCTTATGCAGTTAGTAAGGTTGCCGACGAAATGTATGGAGAAGTATTTGCGGATTTATACGACATGAATATTACAGGTCTTAGGTATTTTAATGTTTTTGGTCCGAGGCAAAACCCCAAAGGTCCTTATGCTGCCGTGATTCCGTTATTCATTAATCGTTTGCTTAAAAACGAACAGCCCGTAATATATGGCAGCGGAGAGCAAAGCCGCGATTTCACTTATGTTTCAAATGTTGTTTATGCAAATATTTTGGCGGCAATCAGCAACCATAACCCCGGATTTTATATATATAATATCGGATGCGGAGAATCCACTTCTGTAAATTCCCTCTTCAACTATATTAAATCTATTACCGGTGCCACAGTAAATGCTAAATATGAGCCTGAAAGAAAAGGCGATATACTTAATTCCATGGCAAGTATTAAAAAAGCTGCAGAAGCATTGGATTATCAGCCTCTGAAAAATGTTGAAGAAGGACTGGAAGAAACTGTTTTATGGTATAAAGACAAAAAACATGTCTTTTCTTAATATTTTTAAATCTAAAATACCCGAACAAAATTATTCAGTATTAAATACTGATTTGCATTCTCATTTTATTCCGGGTATTGATGACGGATGTAAGAATTTAGAAGAGTCAGTTGAACTTCTTAAAATCATGTTGTTGTGCGGGTTCAGAAGTGTTGTTTGCACACCGCACGTACAATTTGAATATTATCGCAACACGCCCGATATAATTTTGTCTTCGTTTGATATTTTGCAAAATAAGGCAATGCATGAAATACCTGAAATTACGCTATATGCTGCTGCCGAATATTTAATTGACGAGGGTTTTCATAATCAGATACAGCAAGGCTTACTATCATTTGGCAAAAAAAAATATGTTTTGGTTGAATTGTCGTTTTTTACGCCATTCCCGAAATACAAAAATCTTTTGCAGGAAATGCTTATGAAAGGCTATACTCCTGTTTTGGCCCATCCCGAAAGATATGGTTATTGGGATGTAAATGATTCATCTTTCGAAGACTTACGTCTTGCCGGCGTTGAGATGCAGCTAAATATACCTTCTTTATGCGGATATTATGGGTCCGAAATACAAAAACGCGCTGTCAGCCTTATAGAAAATGGAATAATAACATGCCTTGGGACCGATGTACATAATTTAAATTATATGAATGTTGTGCAAGACGGACTAAAACAAAAACGTCTGCAAAAATTACTTAATGATAAATCATTTATTAATTCTACGGTTTTTACCAATGAATAATATAGCATATGAATTAACTTTAAAAAATTCTAATTTCAAGAAAAAGAAGTATGATAAAAAACAATTTTTACATTTGCCACGTTAAAATAGTTTGTCTAATAAATATTCGCTTTTGGCGGGTAATCGTTCTTTAA
>CAZJYL010000009.1:0-20087 GCA_964550265.1 uncultured Bacteroidaceae bacterium | reverse complement strand
GAAGCTGATTTTTGGAGTCCCTCTTAAATGGGTGTCGCATTGACGAAGTCAGGAATTTAGAGGACAAAAGAAAACGAACAGGCAGCGATGGGAGCCGAAGGCGGTCAATATGACGGAAATCTGTTTGAGCTGGATAATTTAATCATATAATCCCTGCAGCGAGTTATTTCCGTCTGTGGCTGGTGAGTGTACGTTTTCTCCGAAAAATTCTCAAGCGACTAGCTTTTCTTTTGTTACTTTTCTTTTGGCAATGAAAAAGAAAAGTAAACCCCGCCCGGCTCGAGGACAAAAAAACATTAAAAATTTTTATTCAGAATTTATTCGGACAACAATGATTATTTAATGTCAAATAGGTAGTTAATTAACACCCTACTCTTTTACGAATTTTGCAGCCTTATCACCTATGGTTATAAAATAAATACCTGAAGGCAAAATAGTTACATCAATTTTTTCGCCTTTAAATATTTCGCTTATAACAACTCTTCCGGTAACATCAGAAACCACTATTTTTTCTCCAAAGCTTTTATTACCCTCAATGGTAATAAAACTATTGGCAGGATTAGGCATTACCATGAAATCATTATTGGCAATCATACTAATTCCCGAAATATCGTTGGTTGTAACCTGTATAATGTTTGAATAATCTGAATATCCGTATTGATTAACAGACTTTAATCTGTAATAGTATAAATGTCCTGATTCCAGATTATCAATTGTAAAGCTTGTGTCATTTAGGGTAAAGAAATCAAAACCCAGTAAATGAGTTACAAAATTATCATCCGATATAAACAATATGTAATCATCGGCATTAGCTACACTTTGCCAATGCGCAGTAAAACTGTCTTCATCCACACCTGTGGCATTTTCTGCAACCGGAGCATCAAGGTTTGCATCTAATACAACCGAAATTACCGTGTCTGCAATTACATCAACCACAGAAGTAAAGCTTTTATAATTTGGATTACTTATCAATAATGTATTGTTTGTTGATTTAAGAATTTGGTTAAATTCAACAATACCAAAAACATTTGTCTGTAAAACATTTGAACCAAACATAACATTAGCATTTTCAACAGGAATTGTAAAGGCATTAGTAACTTCAACTTTCACCTGATGGTATTTTTTCAATTCAACGGTAATTGTTGTATCAGAAGTCAGGTCAACAAATCCCGAAAAAGACTGATGACCCGGGCAGGTGAAGGTATATGAATAATTAAATGCTTCGAGGCCGGCAACACTATATTCACCTACTGTAAAAGTACTTCCATTAAAATTCATGGTTGCATTTGTAAGTGTATCTCCCTCATCATTAATCACTTCAAAACTAATCCCGTAAGTTGGTATAACTGCTTTTCTTAAAATCATACCATCATCACCAACAATGAATCCTGTACCGTCCGTAGTAAAATGTATGGCAGTAAGATCTCTCATGGTACCACTATAAATCTTTGTCCATGTGTTTCCTGCATCAGTTGTTTTATATATTGAACCTAAATTTAATACCACATAACCTGTAGTATCATCAATGAAATAAAAATCTGCCTTATCGCACGCTTCAATAGTTTTTACCTTCACCCAATTTGTTCCTCTGTTTTCTGTTTTATATATTTCACCCCAATGATTAATATAAATACCCGTGTCAGCATTGAAGAAATAAATTGCATAGATTATTCTGGAAACAGTTAAAGTTGAAAAACTAATTCCTCCATCAAGTGTATATTTAATTTCATTGCTGCCTCCAAAGAAAGAAATATCGGAATTTACATTACAGGCAGAAAAACAGTTACTAACTACAACATTATTCCAAGTGTTTCCATTATCATTTGTTTTAATAATACGAGACCCATAGATAAATCCTTCATTCTGATCAGTCATTAATATTCCTTTTTGTGTTACACTAGGCCCTGACAAAGCATTCCATGTTTTACCGGTATCAGATGAATGAAACAAAGCATTGTTATCACCGGCAATAAATATGTCATCTGTCGAAAAATAACTAATCCCATTTAAGTCATAATTAGTATTCAGATTTTGTGTTTCCCATGTAATGCCCCCATTTATGGTCTTTTTAATGTTTCCGTTAGTACCAACAGCAAATCCGGTATCGTTTCCCACAAAAACAATATCTTTTAAATTTCCAACGAATGTCCCAACATGAAGAGTATCCTAGGTAGTCCCATTAGCAGAATGAAGTACTAGCCCTCCTCTGCCAACAGCTACAACATCACCATTGGGCATAAACTTAATGCTTGTAACACCTGCGCCTATTCCATTAAATACAATAGAAAAATTAGTTCCTCCATCATTGGTCTTATATATTGTATTTGATTTATCTCCATACCCATAACCCACTAATTCAGAATAAAAATTAATCTTAGTAATTGCAGAAGAAATATCATTTTTATAAGTCCAAGTAACCCCCGTATCCGAAGAGGCATATAACCTTGTACCAAATATACTATAAGCATAAGCGCCATCAACATAACAAAGGTCTTTAGGATATTGGCCCGTTATAGTATAAGTAATATTCCACGTTACGCCGGCATCTTCAGTTAAATAAATATTATAGCCGTTATGAATATAAGCTCCTTTCTTAGAACTGCCAAATCTGACCTTATAAACATCATAAACTGTTGACGGCTGATTGTATGTTATCCATGTTTGACCATAATCTGTAGTTTTAAGAATTTTAGCATTCATTGACAAAAACCCTGTACTATCATTAATGAAATACAAATCTTTTATTGAAGTATTTTCAGAATGTACTTCATTCCATGTATTTCCTCCATCGGTTGTATGAAGTATTTTTCCAAAGTATTGTCCTACACTCTTGTTTCCACCTCTAATATATCCATTAGTAGGACTTGTAAACTGAATCTGCAATAATGCATAATTAACTCCAATATTGTATGCCGTCCATGTTTGTCCGCCATCTGTTGTTTTTAAAAATGCTCCCCCGTTTCCAACAGCAAAGCCGGTGGTTTGCGAAATAAATTCAATATCGTATAGCTGAGAATTATACGCCGCGTTACCAATCTCTACCCAGCCCTCATCAACCGGTGGCTGAGAATAAAGGAATAATGCACTAAAAATTCCTGCAAAAAGTAGTAAAACCTTCTTCATAATTATATTTTTTACAAATTTAAAAATTAATTTCATCTACAAAAACAAGATAGGACAAGACAATGTTATATTTAAGTATAACATAAGCTATTCAGCCGAAAACTCTTTGATTTTATTCCTGTACAGCGTTAAAATATGAGCACGCGAAACAAACCCGACATATTTAGTTCCATCAAGTACAGGAAGATTATACCAGCCTGTCTTTCTGAATTTCTCCATTACCATTTCCAAATTATCATTTAAACAAACTGATTCTTTAGCTTTTTGCATTAATTCATATAAATATACACTATCGTATTTTGACTGGTCAAACATTAATTTTCTAACAGAATCAAGTGTAATTACTCCAATATAATTGAAGTATTCATCAACAACAGGATATAAATTTCTATTGGAAGTTGATATTACTTCAACAAGGTCGCGCAAAGTTTGGTTTGGTTTTACAGTTTTAAAATCGGTATCTACAACTTCATTTACTCTAAGAAGTGTTAAGGCAGATTTATCTCTGTTATGGGTAATTAATTCTCCGCTAAGAGCCAAGCCTCTGGTGTAAATAGAGTATGGCTCCCATAAACGGGTGGTAATATATGCAAGGCTTGATGTTACAATTAACGGAATAAACAAAGCATAACCTCCGGTTATTTCGGCAATAAGGAATATGGCGGTAAGCGGAGCAGAAACAACTCCGGCTATTAAGCCCGCCATGCCTACAAGAATAAAATTAGACTGGCTTAACGTTGTAAAACCCATCAGATTAACAACTTTTATAAAAGCTGCTCCCGTTATTCCACCCATAAACAAAGACGGAGCAAATGCACCGCCTATACCTCCCGCACCGGTAGTAAAAGACATGGCTGCAACCTTCAGTATTAGAATTAATCCCAAATATCCAACAAAAGCCCATGAATTTACATCAAAATAATAAAATGGAGAACTATTTGACAAATCATGAATATTACCGCTTAAAATCATTTTCATTGAGGAATATCCCTCGCCATATAATGGTGGAAACAGAAAAATGAGCAACCCTACGGCTCCGCCACCAATAAGAATGCGCCAATATTTTTTCTTGATTCGTTGAATTAAATTCTCAATCCAGCTATTGGTTCTTAAAAAATAAACCGAAACCAAACCACATACAATCCCCAATATCACATAAAAAACAATATTTTTGTATTCAAACGGTTCTTTAATGGAAAAATAAAATTCCACGCTTTTGCCAAGCATGAACGTAGAGACCAAGGCCCCGGTAACCGCACTGATTAATAAAGGAATAATGGAAGAAGCAGTTACTTCCAAAGCCAGAACTTCTATGGCGAAAATAACTCCTGCTATTGGAGCTTTAAAAATAGATGCTAATGCTCCCGCCGTTCCTGCTCCGATTAAAAGCATTCTGGTACGATGCGACTGGCCAAACCATTCACCAATATTTGAACCCATTGCTGCACCGGTAGCCAATATTGGAGCCTCCATACCAACCGAACCACCCAGACCGGATGTAATAGAGCAACTCACTAAGCTCGAATACATAAAATGCGGCTTCATTCTAGACTCGCCTATGGATAAAGCTTTTAATATTTTTGAAACGCCATGACTAATGTCGTCTTTTATTATGTAAACAGTAAATAATACAGTTACGGCAATACCAATAATGGGTAAAATCAAATAATAGATATTCTCAGTGTCAACATTGGATTGCTCCCGAACATAATCTTCTATGTAATGTACTGATGTTTTAAGCAAAACGGCAGCCAGCCCTGCTGTTAGCCCAACTACTATACTAAGCAGCAAAACAAATTGCTTGTGCTTAATCAGCCTTCTTAAAATCATTAATGGTTTTCGTGCTATATGATTTTCATCATTAAACATGAAATATTTTTTTCAAAGATATTTAATTAACTTTGAAATAAAATATAATAATGCTGGCTTTTGAAAAATTTACCCTGCCCAATGGGTTGAAAGTATTGGTTTATAATGACAATACCACACCCATGGCAGTTGTTAACATTTTATATGGTGTTGGCTCGCGAGACGAAAACGAATCCAAAACCGGGTTTGCTCATTTGTTTGAACATCTGATGTTTGGCGGGAGCATAAATATTCCAGAATATGATACCCCACTGGAAAAAGTTGGAGGCGAAAACAATGCTTTTACCAATAACGACATAACTAATTATTACATTACAATTCCTGCACAAAATATTGAAACCGCTTTTTGGCTCGAATCAGACAGAATGCTGAATTTGGCTTTTTCCGAAAAATCTTTGGAGGTGCAAAGAAAGGTTGTTGTTGAAGAATTTAAACAACGATATTTAAATCAGCCTTATGGCGATGCATGGCTTCATTTAAGACCATTGGCATATAAATCTCACCCATATAAATGGGCTACCATTGGCAAGGATATCAGTCACATAGAAAATGCAAATATTGAGGATGTGCGCAGTTTTTACAATAAGTGGTACAATCCCGCAAATGCAATAATGGTTGTGGCGGGGCCGTTCGAAACACAATACATTAAAGAACTATCCGAAAAGTGGTTTGGGAACATAAATAAACCTCATACGGCAACACACGAAATAATTCAGGAACCTAAACAAACCGAAAAACGGGAATTAATTCTCAAGCGTGACGTGCCATTTAAAGCATTATATCAGGCATACCACATGCCGGGTCGAAACGATGCCGACTACAGAGTATGTGATTTAATATCTGACTTATTATCGAATGGGCCCTCTTCAAGATTCTATCAGAATCTGGTTAAGAATAAAAATTATTTTTCAAGTTTAAATGGATTTATAACGGGTGATTACGACCCGGGACTTTTTATCGTACAGGGATATCTTTCGGATGGCTACACATTTAATGATGTTATTCCATCAATAAATAAGGAAATAGATGAAATAAAAAACGGCAATTTCAGTGATGCCGAACTTGAGAAAGTAAAAAACAAAATAGAATCCGGCTTTGAATTTTCAAAAACCAGTTGTCTTAATAATGCCATGAACCTTGCTCTGTATGAATGGATGGGCGACGCAACAGATATCAACACAGAAGTTGACAAATACAAGGCAATTACAAAAGACGATATTTGCCGTGTTGCCAATACATTATTCTGCGAGGAAAACCTTAGTCAGCTTCTTTATGAACCCGCTGAATAGCGCTATAGTATAGTTTCAATTATATAAATGACTCATGAATAAAAACATTATAAATCGTAAAATTCAACCTGCCTTCACGCAATTGCACTTCAACGGGTTTCCTGAATTCAAAAAAGAATTGTTGACAAAAGAAATCCCTTGTTATTGCTTTCATAATCCAAGCACTGAAGTCATCAAATTCAATATGGTTATAAAAGCCGGATCGTGGTCTCAGCAAAAACTACTTCAGGCTCAGTCTATGGCAAGATTGATGACAGAGGGTACAAAAACATACAATGCATATCAAATTGCGGAAATTGTTGATTTTAACGGAGCATATCTGGATATTACATCATCGTTTCATCAAACAATAATTAATATTGTAGCTCTAAAACATTCATTAAAAAATTTAATTCCACTGCTGAAATCAATTTTAACCGAATCCATATTCCCCGAAGAAGAACTGAAAATAATTCTTGCAAACAACAAACAAGATTTTATCGTTGGTTCGCAAAAAGTAATGACCCTTGCCCGAAGAATATTCCCGTCAATGATTTATGGCGAAAATCATCCTTATGGCTCTGTTTTAAAGGAATCGGATTTCGACAATATATCTGCTAACGACCTGGTACTATTCTATAATAATCTGCCTCTAAATTCATTGAATTGCTACCTCAGCGGAAATATAGACTCCAATACAATTTCTTTATTAAAAGATTTGCTGATGGATGTAACCGAAGCTGATAATAATGTCACTGAAAATCACTTTGAAATTATTGCTTCAACAGAAAAAGAAAAATTAATAGAAGTTGACAATGCAGTGCAATCTGCTATAATATTAGGAACTCAGGTTATTGGCAGAACGCATCGCGACTTCCCTTTGCTTTATTTAACAAACACAATACTGGGTGGCTATTTCGGAAGTCGTTTAATGAAAGCCATACGCGAAGAAAAAGGATATACTTACGGAATATCTTCGGGAATAACTTTCAGGAAAAACGCATCACATCTGTCAATTCAAACCGAAGTTAAATCGCAAACAACCAATTTGGCATTAGATGAAATTTTTAATGAGATTTTACGTTTATCTGTCGAAAAAGTGAGTTTGGAAGAATTAGATATTGCCCGAAACTATATCTTTGGCAGTCAGTTGAGAAACATGGATGGCGCATTTGCTTTGAGCGACAGATTAATGAGTGCACATTCCGAAAATATTGACCCATATAAGTATTATCGATACTTTTGGGACACCATAGCAAATGCAACACCAAGTGATGTTATAGAAATGACAAAAAAATATCTGGTTCCCGATAAAATGCGCGTTCTAATTGTTGGAAACAAAAATTAAAAAATGAGAATAAAAATAAGATTAATATTAATTTTTATTCTTTCCGGCCTTAAGTCATATTCTGCCTTAGACGCACCTTCGTTAAGATGTATTGATGTTAAACCTAATGGCGATGTTGAAATATTCTGGGTGGCACCTTCCGATCCAACCAGTGTTTTTGACTCATATCAGATTTTTTATTCCTCTACTGCAGGCGGAACATTTAATCTGGTTGCCACTATCCCTGTTTATAATCAAAACTCATGGATACATTTGGGAGCAAATGCACAAAATGTTCCGGGGTATTATTATATGAAAACTGTTTCCGATGCGCCTGCTTATCAATATTCAGTTTCGTCGGATACTCTACAAACAATGCTGTTAAATGCTTCCAATCCGTTAAACGGAACAGCTCCGCTTTCGTGGAATTCAATGCATAATCCTCCATTGGCCACATGGAGCAATTACAACATATTATATGAATACCCTGCGGGGAACTGGAATCAGGCCGGCACTGCATCAGCTGAATCTTTTACAGATACAATTGGTGTTTGCAACAATCATATTAATTACAAAATTACCCGAAACGACATATCCGGCTGTACTTCAGTTTCGTCGATAGATGGAGACATATACCAAAATATTATTCCGCCCCGTATTCCTATGCTTGACAGTGTTTCCTTAAATCCTATCACACAAAAAGCTGTTTTAGGTTGGCAATCATCTGGCTCAGGCGACACAAAAGGTTATATTATTTACCGTTTTACTGGGGTTTGGGCACCTATTGACACCGTTTGGGGCATAAATACAACAACTTACGAAAATCCTAATTCGGCAGCAGCAACCAATTCCGAATCTTATTGCATTGCAGCGTTAGATTCCTGCTCAAACACAAGCCCTCTAACAAATGGACATTCAAGTATTTTTTTAAACAGCATGGTAAATGCTTGTGAACGAAAAATCGAATTAAATTGGTCATCATATATCGGATTTCAAGGCATTGCAAAATATATCATTTACGTTTCAAAAAACAATGGTAATTGGACAATATTGGATTCAGTATTAAACTCAACTTTGTCTTATGATGTTTATAATCTAGATGACGACAGCAATTATTGTTTTTTTGTCAAGGCCATTTCCACAAACGGATATTCCTCATCTTCAAACCGCACATGCAAAACAGCTAATTTCCCCAATTTGCCTGCTTATGTATATATAAGATATGCTTCAGTAAATACGGATGGAAGTGTTGATATAAAATGGGTAAACGACAACAGTGTAAATGTTAACGGCTTTTCGCTGCAAAGTAGTTTATACGACTCCGGTCCATGGCAATCTATTGACTACAGACCTTTTACGGCAACTCACGAATACTTTTTCAATGATATCACTGCTAATGCAAATAAGCATTCAACATACTACAGAGTTGCAGTATTTGATTCATGTAATAACGAAGCCATGTATAGCAACGTGGTTAATACAATATTTTTAAGCGGAAAACCTTTGGGGGATTTAACAAATGAATTAATATGGAACGAATATGACGGCTGGGCTACGGGAGTAAATGAATATAGTTTATTCAGATCAATAGATAATGTACCGGACATCGCACCTATTATCACATTTACATCGGGTACTCAAACTTACATTGATGACGTTGCATCTTTTAATTTAAGTCATGGCTTATTTTCATACAGACTCATTGCAACAGAAGAAACAGGAAATCCTTTTGGGTATATAGACACTGTATTTTCAAATCAACTGGAAATACAACAAATTCCAAGACTTTTTATAGCCAATGCATTTTCGCCAACAGGATACAACAAAACATTTTGTCCTATTGGTGTTTATGTAGATCACACCTCTTATTCTTTTATAATATTCAATGAATTCGGTAAGGAGATGTTCAACACCACCGATTTTTATGAATGCTGGGATGGCACCATTAATGGCAAGCCTGCTCCGGTAGGTGTTTATCACTATATTTTGCAAATGACACTTCCACAAGACCAGCACTTTACCAAGCGCGGGCATATAACATTAATCAGATAAATATAATTGCATTAAAAAACCCGCTTTAAAGCGGGTTTTAATCTATAATATAAAATTTTTAATGTGAAGCGTCTTTCACTAAGTCTCTAATATCTTTAGCTTGCTTTTTAAGAGTAATTTGGACTTTCGAGAATTTATTTACCGGCCATCCATGCCACAGCACATAATTTCCATGATTATCTTTTGTATTATAAACAGCCGTTGTCATATTGTCAATTTCCCAATACATGGTTTCGTAATTTTCGGAAAAATCAACTTTCACATCCATAAACTTATGATAAACAACCACATCAAGATAATCGTTGCCAATACCAAGCATTTCCAGCAAGGTGGTTAGTGCAGCTTGTCCGGGTAGTCCTTCAAGCTTCATTTCAAGAGTAAACCTTGTTTGTACGCCACCACCAATAAAGAATTCTCCGCCGTTGAAATTTAGGCTTGCATAATTGAATACCTGATCTATGGAACTTGCTATGTTTACAAATTTGCTATCACCATAAACAATATACATTATTAGAGGTCCGGCAGTTGAAATAATTGTACCATCGCTACTCAAATGAAAAGCCGTAATAGGAAAATTAACACGATTGGTTATGTCTTTACCAGTTCCAACGTCATATGCTTTTGTAACCGCCCAAACACCTTCCATTTGTGTTTTTGTGGGAGGCTCTTCCTGCAATAAAAAATCACAAGAAGAAAAACTGATGATAAACGAAAACGCTATCAAGTAAATTAATTTGTTTTTCATAATTATTCTGTTTTGAAAAACAAATATAGCAAAAACAAGACCAAATACAAATACTTATGTTAATAAAAAATAAAATTGTAATTTTGATATTATCTTAATTACAAATGAAGGTTAACGTATTTATTCCATGTATTGTTGATCAGTTCAAACCAAACACTGCGCAAAGCCTTTTTAAAATATTGCGACATCTTGGAGTAGAATTTAATTATTCCGGACAACAAACTTGCTGTGGGTTGCCAGCATACAACGCCGGACACTGGGATGAAGCCAGGCAACTAGGCGAAAAATTCATCAAAGAATTTGGAACCGATAAATATATTGTTATGCCTTCTGCTGCCTGTGCCAATATGATACGCAATAATTACAATCGTTTTTTTTATAACACGTCGCTTCATCTTGAATACAAAAAACTACAAACAAAAGTATTTGAGATATCTGATTTTTTAATTAACGTTCTTGATATTTCGGCATGGAAAGGTAAATTTAAAGCCAAAATTATTCCACATATTGAAAGCAATGCCAAGATAAATTATCATTTAACAGATGAGCCATTACGTCTTTTAAAAATGATTGAAGGCATTACAATAGTTGAGCCTTTTCAAAAATATTCAGATTGCGGATTCGGAGGTGTTTTCTCTGTAATGTATCCCCAATTAAGTGCAGATATTGCCATGGAAGAATTAAAACACGCTGTTAATGCAGGAGCAGATTATATTGTAACCCTTGAAACATCCTGTGTATTACAACTCGAAAGCGTAGCTTCTAAAAATGGTATTGATATAAAAATAATCTCACTGATAGATTTACTTGCCGAATCTTTAAGATTTTCCGATGCTATTTTTAATGAAGAAAATCAAGTTGCATTAGGATAGGACTTCCCAATAACTTTTTAATAAAAACCGTTTTCTTAATACCTTTAGTTACAAGTAATGTAAAATAATTATTTTTGCATTTGCCTAAATAAAAAATTCTGTGAAAAAATTATTGGTCAAATCTTTACTTGCTGTTGCTATTGCCTCATTTGTGTCTTGTAGTACAGAATTGGACATAACCGGTAACAAAAAAGAAGTTATGGTAATTTATGGCATTCTCGATGCCAACACCAGCACTCAATATATAAAAATTAATCGCGCCTTTCTTGGCGAAGGCAATGCATTGGAATATGCTCAGATACCGGACAGCATTGTTTATCCATACATGCTTGATGTTACTCTTGATGTTTTAAACAGCTCGGGGCAACTAATCCGGCATTATGTTGCCGATACCGTTCATATCTGGAGAAATGGAGGCGTGTTCTATACCGGTTATCAGCCCTATTACCGTTTTAAATTAGATCTTTTTTCAACAACATATCTTGGGGATACTATTTGGCTTAATTCAAATTACACATATAAGTTGACTATTGTTGATCCCGTAACGGGAAATATTTATGAAAGCGAAGCACCGGGCATAAGTTCTTTTATGCTGGAAAAGCCCAATCCTGCTTTAACAACAATCAGCTTTACCACAGATGTAAGCCGGGCTATTGAATTTAACTCGGTACCAAACGGAAAGCTCTATGAGGTAAAGTTTAATTTTCATTATTATGAAGTATATGATAGTAATCCAAATGACACAATAGAAAAAATAAACAGCTGGACACTGGGCTACACTACATCAGCATCGACGCATGGTGGTGAAAAATTATATGTTTCTTACAATAACTGGGATTTTTATTATTTACTCGGCAAAAGGCTGGAAGTCAGAGATGATGTTACACGCTTTCCCGGATACGTTTATCTTACCTGTACCATTGGAGCTGAAGACTTAAATACATATATAGACGTAAATCAGCCTTCTAATTCTATAATTCAGGAGCGCCCGAGTTTTACAAACATTGCAAATGGCATTGGTTTGTTTTCCAGCACATATACTTTTACAAAGCCTTTAAGATTGCATGATAATTCTGTGGACCTTCTAAAAAACGGTCAATATACATCCGAATTAAATTTTGTGGACTACTGGCCCAACTTCCCTTTACACTAATGGCTGTTACAGCATAGATTCATACGAAAACAATGCAGAGACTTATGAAAGTTTTTCTGCGTTTTATTTACTGCATTATTTTTCAGCATACATTTATCTTTTAAATGAATTGAAAATTGCTTTTTATAAGATACGGCAGTGTAATATTAATTCGCTCAGCTGATAGCTTGCATAGAAAACATCTATATCAAATGTCCGAAAACTGAATGTGCCTAAAAACATGTAATCTTGTCTATTGCAGGTATTATAGCAAACTAAAACTGCAAAACAAAAATCCAAGGTTGTGTTATGACTTTATTTTCAATCGGGCAATAGTGGTTTTAATTAATCTTAAGGTATTTTTATTATTACCTGATTTTATAAATGATTATATATAATAGAAAAAGGCCGTTCGGTTATTGAACAGCCTTTTCTAAAGTATTTTGTTGGTTATTTTTTAACGATGCGCGAAGTATATAACTTGTTATTAATATACAACCTCATCATATACACACCATTGTTTAAATTTTCTATTGAGATGGTGTTAGACCCATTTATAAGATTATTACGGGAATAAACAACATCACCTAAAAGATTTAATATTTCTATACGTGCAGATGAGGCTGTTTCAATATTGACTTGGAAAATACCATTTGAAGGATTTGGATAAACACTCCATGTATCAACATTGTTCTCTTCTATGCCAACTCCCCAGTATGTTTTAAAATGGAATTCGTTATACAAATCTGTGGTGTCAGATTTAGTAACACAACGCACACGCCAGTAATAATCTGTTTGGGTTAAAAGTTTGGTTGGCGGAGTATAGGACACTCCGGTTACATTAACTTTTACGGGATTAGAAAAAGTAGCAGATGTATCGTATTCCAGTATATAATACCATGCCCCGCGAATAGGATCCCATGTAAATGATGTTCCGGGGTCAATAGTAGAAGCACCGTTTGCAGGGGTTTTCAAGACTACCTTTTTAATTGTTTTAAGTGTGCGAACACTTGTCCATTTTGAAGTGTCTCCCGGTATCAGCAAACGAACTCTGTAATAAAAGTCGCCAAAAGGAATCGTGTCAATTGCCCCACGAGCAATAGTATCATATTTGGCACCTACCTTTTTCAGCATAATAGCTGCGCTATCCCAGTAAAAAACTATAGGGTTAAGAAATGATGGTTCATTTGAAAAATTAATTTCATATTTTTTAGTCCCCATAATCCCATAAACACGTATTGTGTCAACCGGATGCACTCCGGAATCACCATTAAAAATTGAGGTTGGATAAAAATCTGTTGAATCTTTTGTGAAAAAGTTAAATGGAGTTGACCAATCCGAAGTGTCATTTATATGAATTCCCCTGACTCTAAAAAAGTACTCTTCGCCAAAATTATTTCCAAAAACCTGAAATTTATTATCATCCTGAATAATACCGGACTTATGCCAAGGGCTATTAAATGTTGGAACAGAATCAAACTCGCATTGATATTTTGTTACTCCGGACAAAAATTTCCAGGTAAGAATTGGATTTAATGATACGTTTTTTGAAGTTATATCAGGCCAAAGAAGTGATGGAGCAGATAGAGTTGTAAAACTTCTAACTGCAGACCATGATGATTTGTTATTATTGGCATCAATAGCTCTTACACGCCAGTAATAAACTTGTCCAAACAAAAGATAAGACGATTGCCAGGCTGAATATGCAACTATAGCATTCTGCGGATTAGAAAAGCTGGCTGATGTATCAAGATTTACTTCATATTGAGTTGCAGTTGAAACGGGATTCCAGTCAAGCAAAACATCAATGGGCAGGTTTACAGCAGAATTAGCAGGTGCTGCAAGGGTTGGAGCATAGATTCTATCCTGAGCTGAAACAGAAACAGCAAGAAGAATAAAAAATGCTGATAGAATTTTTTTCATATATGGCAAATTTTCAAGTTACTATAAAAAAAGATGAGTCCGGAATAAATCCGGCTCATCAATTATTTTTTAATTAATTTTCCTGTTAATGAGGTTTCTTTAAATTTTATTTCAACTAAATAGTTTCCATTTACTAAAGAGGTAACATCAATGTCGATTGTATTATCTCCATTCTTAACTTTAACTTGTTTTGATAAAGCTAACTTACCGTCTATTGAGTAAATATTTACAACACCATTACAATTATTCAAAGAATTAAATTCAAATTTAACAACATCTATTGCAGGATTTGGATAAATATTAACATTAGTGTTAGCCTCCAAAACTTGATTATCTTCTAATTTCAGATATGTCATTGACTTAAAGGCACCACGTCCATGAGTTCCCGCATAAATTACACCATAATTATTTGTACCCGGGAAATTTTTTGTTTGTTGAACAAGGGAATAAACAGGTACTCTGCCGATACTTTCGTTGTTTTCTGCCCATTGTACCGAACCAGCGGTAATATTTGAGGTAGTAAATATTCCTAACTCTGTACCTAAAATAACCATATTATTATTACCCATTTCAAATGTGCTGGCATAAACAGGATTTAATGGCAAATTACCTGTCTTATTAGCAAATGCAGGCATTGAATCTAATGCATTTGATGAATAGAAAACATAGTTTGTACGGCCATATCCTCCTAAAGTATATAAAACTTTAGTTGGGTCATTAGGATTAACTGCCACAGAAGTAATTACTCCTCCCGTATTTGCAATACGAGTACATTCTACAACACAATAAGGGCTGGAATTATAACCTGTAATAGAATCTTTTACTGCACAAAGATTAGATATTCTATATAAGTTGCCGTTATCGGTTCCTACAAAAAGGAAGTTACCATCTTTTGAGCCCGCCATGCATTGAGCAGAGCCATTGATTGAGGCCACCTTATACCAGTCCGGTGCTCCACTAAAATCATGAAGTCCTTTTGTCATCCATACTGCTCCGTTCAAACCAACATAAAAACGTGCCTGAACCCTATCTTGAATTAATACACTATCACCTTCATTAATTGAATTTTGTAGTGTATATTGGAAAGGGAAATTATTATTTTTCTTTGAATGTGCTAAAACAGTTGCTCCTGCGGGATATGTAGTATCTGCATGAAAATAAATAGAATCAGGACTGTTAAGGTCATTTATTTGTTCATCTAAATAAATCGGGGCAATGAATCCTGCCCAATCCGGTGATAAATCACTTGGTACGTTCATAGCACTGCTATAAAATCCTTTCGGGCTTTTTCCGAATTCATTACTGCGATATAAATCTCCATAGGCTGAAGAACCTATAATAACATCGGGATTTATGTAAGACATAGCAGACCATCCTCCGGTTCCTCCCAAGAAATCAAAACAAGTACCCGGAGTTGTTAAATTGCCGGGGATTACAATTGTTCCATTATCTTGAGTACCTCCAATAACCTGGTCAAACATATTACAATTAAGGTTATAAAACTGAACAGTACTTAATTTACGATTAAGAGTGGAGAATGTATTGCCACCATCAATAGATTTGCTTATCCCGCCGTCGGAACCATGATAAAACATGTTAGGATTAGTGGGGTGAAATACTATTTCATGATGACCTGAATGCAAATAATACAAACTAGAAGAAGGTAAATAATATAATGATTTTTGAGTCCATGTGCTGCCTTCGCGCCAATCCCATAAATTTACACCTCCTAATAAAATATGATTTTTGTCGTTGGGAAATACTTTAATAATGTTATCCCAGAAGCCTTGATTATTAAGTCCAAACACATTGAAATTGGCACTTCCTCCGGGTCCAATTATTGTCCATGTTTCACCTGCATCCAATGACCGATAAACATTATGTAAGGCGCCAGTAGTTTTAACTGCACTGGCATAAATACAATGCGGATCGCTTGGGGCAACAGCTATTTCAACTCTTGCAAGAGCATTGGCATTAACATTTGGCAATGACCTGTCCACAAAAGTGCCGGTGTTGCCATCAGGGGAATAAAAGATTTTTTTTCCGACAACTGCATAAACAGAGCCATCAGATCCAATTTCAACATCATGAGAAACAAAAGTATATGGGCTGTTATTTGGATATAAAACAGGGTTAGACCATGTTGTTCCTCCGTCGCTGGACATTTGTAATCCCCCATCGGTACATGCATAAATTCGTGTACCCTGAGCTGCTATTTCATAAACATATTTCCACTTATTATTTGAACCAGAAGGCACTGTGGATGTAAGTACCGAAAAATTGCTACCGGAGGCATCCGTAGATTTAAAAACACCTCCTCCGATAAATCCGGTACTACCGGCTGCCGTGCCTGAACCACCGGCAAATCCCTCGCCGGTACCAAAATAAATAATTCCGTTAACATCCTGTGTTATGCAAGAAACGGCATAATTTTCAGCTAACGGAGTAATCAATTCCCATGATGTTCCTCCGGTAATACTCTGCCATAGACCACCTGATACTCCACCTACATATAAAACATTATTATTGTTTTTATCAATTAATATGGCTCTTGTGCGTCCGGCCATATTATCGGGACCTATTTCTGTCCATGTCATAGATTTGCTTTTAGGCAATAAATTGGCTGCCTTATGAGCATTAACTATATCACTTGCCTCAGGTATACCTCTGATTAACTTGTAATATTCCAATGCTCCAGAAATGCCATAAGCATTATCATTTCCTGAAGTCCTAGGTTGATAATAATTACTCTCTCCTTTTTGCTGGGCTATTAAATTGCCGCTAAAAAGTAACAGCAAAATACTAACTCCAAAAACAGTAATGATTCTTTTCATATTATAGTCAATTTTTTTCGATTTTGTATTTTTAAAATAGTGGCGCAAGATACTATAAATTTTTGTTATACGGCATCTTTTTTTGCTTTTTGTGATATTTTATTAGCAAAATAATACTCTAAAATATCGTATCACAATGCGTTAAATAATTGCTTCAAGTTTTCGGTCAGGATAAATAAGTTTTCGGGGTACAAAACAAAAAAGCCGATGGTTTGCATCGGCTTAAATAAATTATTTCAGTCTTTAATAAACAATCAATGAGAAGGTTCGCCAATATATTTTAAATTTTCACCATTGTCATTAACAATTCTTCTTAGCCATTCTTTTTCGTATCCCGGCTGAACAACCTTAGGATTCATTTGCCCTTTAATAGGTGTTTTAATATTGCCATCCATATATTTCATGAATAAATATTGATAGAATTTTTTCCAAAAATAAACTAATTCATTTGCATTATTAACCGAGAAATCGGTAACATATAAAATTGATTCTGTTCTGTCAGACGACAACAATTCCAATGCCTTCTTATCTACTTCCATAACTCTCTTAACATAAAGATGCTCCAACGAATCCTGCATGTTTTCAATTTCAGGATGAATGATACTATAACGGGTATAAGCAAAATTTGATACCTGATTGAACACCCAAAAAGCTGCATTGTCACTCCATTCCATCATTGCCCCATTGCCTTTGGCAAACGTTTCAGGAACATTACGGCTACTTGAATATATAGGTGTATAAACAGTACTGGAGGCATCATCAACTGAAAACCAAATAATTCCCCCAACCTCATCAGGCATGTTTCTGCTTTGTGTTACAAAACTAAATCCTGTTTGCTGAGTGGCAGTTACTCGTTCGTGAACATAAGTTTTGCCATCAACTTCCCATACCATTGGGCGCCAGCGATATGGACATTTGAATGGACCTGCCCCAATATCTTTTGACATATCAAGAGGAGTTCCTTCCATGTGGTTTCGCATATAAGTCATTAAATCTTTTTGTGATATTTTCTTGTTGGGCAATATATACAATGGCATTCTGTTTTTTAGATTCTGCCCCATAATATAATCGAAATATTTTTCCATGTCGCTATTAACCTCTCTGAAAAAGCTCCACACCCTGTTTTCGCAAAACCTTGCACCATCAAAAGTAACAGGCGCATAAGTGTCAGAAAAACTAAAATCGGCATCTTTCCCATTGTAGTTCAAGTGTTTTCTTGCAAAATCGATTACATCATTTGAATAAACACACTCAATACCGGGCAAGTTAATTTTTGCAAATTGTTTGTCTGTTATCGAAGTTTTTCCATTAGCTAATGGGAATGTTTGAATTCTTGCCTGATTGGCATGACCCGACACATATCCATCAGGAATACGGCGCGCTACCCAAACAGCTCCTTTTTCGTAATTGCCTTTGCCAATAATTTCCATAATCCACGCTTCATTTTTATCGGCTATGGAAAATGACTCTCCCGATGAAGCATAACCATATTCAGCCATTAGATCTGCTATGATTACAATAGCCTCCCGGGCAGTTTTTGCACGTTGTAATGCAACGTAAATTAAGCTGCCATAGTCCATTATTGCTCCGTCCTGACTTTCGAGCTGCGACAATCCTCCGTAAGTTGTTTCGCCAATGGCAACCTGAAATTCATTCATGTTTCCAACAACATTATAAGTGCGGCGAACCTGCTTTATTTGTCCCATAAATTTTCCCGAATCCCATTCATATATATCAAGCATGGCTCCTTCGGGATATACGGCGGGAGCCCAATGATAAAGTTCGCCATATAAAACATGGCTGTCGGCAGCATAAGTAATCATTACAGAACCATCTGCCGAAGCTCCCTTGGTAACAATGTAATTTGTGCACGCAAATGCAGAATAATTCAATGCTAATGCTGCAAAACTAAACAATGTAGATAACAAAAGTTTTTTCATATCTCGCTAAAATATTTTTAGCAAACCTACATGATTTTTTCTTAATAGACAAGATTTTATATTTATAATCATTTTAATGTGCCAACAAATACATACAAAAAGTATAATTTGTATTTTTGAAAAAAACATTGAGTTCATTAATAAGAAACGATATTGTCAAATTATTAAAGCAAAATGGTTTTTTTGCCATTGGCTTTTCCGCAGCAGCCCCTGTTGACTTATCATGGCAAAAGAAATTTATTAAATGGATTGAAAACAAAAATCATAATGAACTTAAATGGCTGGAACGAAACATAGAAAAAAGATTTAATCCTTTACTGCTTTATCCTGAAACCAGAACAATTATCTCGGTGTTGCATCCATGGCCTGAAATGAAATTTGATGAAACCGAACTTAAAATTGCCGCTTATGCCCATGGTGCAGACTACCACAATTATCTTAAAGAACAAGCAAAACCCGCTTTGCAATTATTATCAAACATCGATTCAAAAAACACACACAAATTCATAACAGACAGCTCCGCAGTTTTTGACAGATATTGGGCATGGAAAGCGGGACTTGGCTTTATAGGTAAAAACGGATTTTTAATTAATCCCGAAATTGGCAGCAGGGTAATTATAGGTCATATTTTTACATCAATAGAATTTGAGCCTGATAATGATATAATAGAAAACAAATGTGCAAATTGCAGCAACTGCCTCAAAAATTGCCATACAAATGCTTTTAATCTTGATGGAACTATTGATGCCCGAAAATGTATAGCTTGTTATACCATTGAAAATTGCGGAGAAATACCGTCAGAGATTTCTGATAAAAATCCGGGCTGGATATTCGGTTGCGACATTTGCCAACAAGTGTGCCCTTTTAATAAAAAAGAATTTAATTCCATTTTTTCAGAAAGAATGAAAGGCAATTGGCAAACCCCTGCTACAGCAAATGAATGGTTGAACATGACTGAGCCTGAATTCGAAAAACTATTTGCAGATACGCCTCTTAAAAGAA
>CAZJYL010000008.1:0-20320 GCA_964550265.1 uncultured Bacteroidaceae bacterium | reverse complement strand
AAGCGACTAGCTTTTCTTTTGTTACTTTTCTTTTGGCAATGAAAAAGAAAAGTAAACCCCGCCCGGCTCGAGGGCACAAAAAGAATTGAAAATTTTTATTGAGAATTTATTCGGACAACAATGTTTTATTATAATAAAATAATCATTTGGGGTCAGATTCTTTACCAAACCAAACAACTGCATAATTCCCTTCAGCAGCCACCCCTATAGCCTGCCATGTATATTTTGCCCAGATGCCTTTATTCATAATTACAGAATAATGTCCATAGCTTGTTTCCCAACTGTGAAAAATTTCTTCGGGGGCAATGTTAGAGCTGGATGACCAAAAAGCAATTTCAAAGCCATTGCCCTTATAATCTGTCAATTCCGAAGGCTTGCTCCACATTAACTGGGGACCTTTTTTTGAAGATTTATAACAAACAGGTTCCCATGGCCCGTTTTTACTCCAGCTATGTAAACCACATGTGTTTGACGGTGGATAAGCGTTTAAGTCCCTAACATGACATTGCGCTACTTTATTAAGCGAATTTGACAATGGAATTTCAGGCAGATTCTTTTTTAATCTGGCATCAATAATAATATTGTATAAAGCAATTTCTTTTTTATTCATGGAACGTAAGCTGGTGTCGATCTGGGCTGTAGAATACAAACCCGCTATAAACAAAACAATTGATAAAGCCAAAGTGCGCATATCAGTAATATTTTATATAAAACATAAGCGCAATTTTACTCAAAAATATTGCTCAAAATAACTACTTTTGCAAAAAAACAAAGTGGTATTTCCTTTTATCCCGGATTATGACGATAAATTAAATGCGTTATGCATTGATGATACTTTCTATACATATGCTTATTTCCGAAATCGTATTAATGCGGTTTCCACAGAATTAAGTCTTCGAAATTTCAAAAATACTGCTGTAGGCGTTGTGGCTTCCGACCATATTGATACTTATGCTGCCGCAATGGCCATTTGGGCAACCGGGAACATATATGTACCCATTAACCCATACCACCCGTCTGAACGTATAGCAAGCATTGTTGCTCAGGCGGAAATAAAACTAATTATTTATAGCATTGATAAAATCGATTCAGATGTCGATTCGGTTTTATCCGTTGATTTAAAAGAAGCTGCATTTAACACTATAGCATCTCCAGATGACAGCGACATAGCATACATTCTTTTTACTTCGGGCAGCACAGGACAACCAAAAGGAGTTCCTGTTTCCTATGGCAATGTTCGCTCATTCTTACGCAATTTGCAAACAATGAACTATCAACTGGGAACAGGGAGTCGTTTTTTGCAAATGTTCGATTTAAGTTTTGACCTCAGTATTGTATCTATATTATCTCCTTTTATTTTCAGAGGAACCTTATTCTCTGTGCCAAACAACAATATTAAATATCCCACAATATACAGGTTGCTCGAAGAATACGAAATTGAATTTGCGATACTTGTTCCCAGCGTTGTTGCATATTTAAAACCTTATTTCGATGAGATAAGGCTCGAAAAAATGAAATACATGTGTCTTAGCGGCGAAGCCGTTCCACATAATCTGACTTTGGAATGGAAACAATGTTGTCCTAATGCAGAGTTTCAAAATTTATACGGACCAACCGAAGCAACCATTTATTCATTGTGGTACAGGATGCCTGAAACCAATATACCATCGCGAAACGGCATTGTAAGCATAGGGTGGCCCACATTGGAAATTGAAGCAATTATCGTTGATGAAGAAAACAAAATTGTTACTGATGGTGAAAAAGGAGAGCTACTTGTCAGAGGTGGCCAAGTAATAGCAGGGTATATTAAAAATGAAGAAAAAAACAAAGAGTCCTTCGCTGAAATAAATGGCAAAAAGTACTATCGTACGGGCGATATTTGTGTAAAAGAAAATAACATTTATTTCTATCTGGGGCGCAAAGACTATCAGGTAAAAATTCGCGGATTCAGGGTTGAGTTAAGTGAAATTGAACATCATATTGCCTCATTTTACAAAAACAGAAGAATTGTTGCTCTTGCAACACACGATACAACCGGAAATGACGTTATTATAGCCGCAATTGAAGGAAACAAGGAGCCAGTTGAAACTCTTGTTGACTATTTAAAAAGTAAAATGCCGTTTTATATGATTCCATCCGATTTTAAATTTATTGAAGCTTTTCCGCTAAACAATAACGGCAAAATCAACCGTATGGAAATTATGCAAAATATACTTAAAAATGACTAACACAAACTACATAATACGCCGGGCAAAGGAAAGCGATTACTCTTTTTTGGCTGAAGCAATACTTAATGCCGATTTAGGCATATATGGGAAAAACTCAAGCTATGCGGCCCTGTTCGGTATTTCTTATAGTCAAGCCAGGGAGGCAATTACGGCAATGATGGACGAAGAAGTTGACGGTTGTGAATTTTCTCCTGTACATTTTTTAATTGCAGAATCAGACAATCAACCTGTTGCCTGTGTTTCTTCATGGATAGAGAACATTGACGGTGTATCTTCTTGGATGGCCCGAACCGCATTAATACAGCATTATTATCCAAAAGGCGCGCTTGAACATGTTCAAAATCTAAAACATATCACCGACAAAGTCATGGTTCACCGTACAGACGGCACAATGCAAATTGAATCGGTTTATGTTAAATCTGAACATCGCGGACATGGGTTGGTAAGTAAACTCATAAAAGCACATGTAGCACAGTTTTTGCTAAGGCAATACCCTGTAACAACTGCTCAGCTTATGACCTACACTAATAATCCCGTTGCTATTCACGCTTATGAAAAAATAGGATTTAAAATTGTAAAAGAAACAAACTGTACGGACGCAGATGTTCTGAATTATTTTCCCGGAGCAGGAATGGTACTAATGGAAACTGAGATAATGAACCTGATAAAATAAATACAAAAAATGAATAAAGAAGAAATTAAAATTAAAGTTCAAGAAATTTTTCAGGATGTTTTTCAATCTCCATCTCTTGAAATTAATCCTGAAATGACTGCAAATGATGTTGACAAATGGGACAGCTTGACTCATTTAACCATGATAGCCAAAGTTGAAGAAACTTTCGGGTTTAGATTCAAGCTTAAGGAAATGGTTAAAATGAAAAATGTTGGCGATATGCTTGACATCATTAATGAAAAAATTAATTCGTAAAATGAAAAGATTTCAAGTTCTTGCCATAATTCTACTAACGGGTGTATTATTGATAATTGCATCTTTATTCTGGCCTAAAGACGATATTGTTATTGGCAACAAAACCATAAAATTTATTCCAAAAGAGGAATTACTCAGTTTTAAAGTAACAGATAACACACAAAATGTTGACAGTGTTATTGCCATGCTTGAATCAAGGGCTTATGGTTTAAATGAAGATGCCATTAAGCGCATGAGTATATTGGATGAGTCTGTTTTTAATGAAAGCGACTTTTTTATAAACCCAACAATTGAAGGCGGAGGCAAAGCTCTGGATAAATTCTTTTATTATCTGCAACGAAGCGATTCGTCATTAATCCGCATTGGTCATTTTGGAGATTCACAAATTGAGGGCGACCGTATTACCAGTTTGTTGCGAATTATGTTTCAGGATAAGTTTGGTGGCAGCGGTGTTGGATATGTCCCTCTTGAAGATGTAACATCGCCCGTTAGCTATACCCGCAGCAGCAGCCCCAATTGGGTACGTTATACCGTTTTTCACAATCGCTCACAAAGAGGTTTATACTGTCCCGGGGGAACGGTATTCCGCTATCGTTTTGCCATTCCCGAAGGCACACGAGACAGCATTGCCGCCAATGGTGACACAATCAAAATCAAAGTTCCTGCAAGTACATTTTCAAACGCAACGGTATTTCTAAAATTATTTCGTGGCTATAGCATAGCCAAACTATGGTATGGCAAAGCTTCAGAACCTGCAGAATTAAAAGTTTACAATTCCAGAAGCAATGAGTTGCTGGCAGAAGTTGTTCTTGACAGCGATGATCCGTTTAGTGTAATGAAACTACCTCTTAAGGCAAATCCAACAACATTAAAATTTGTATTTACCGGTCCCAGCCCGGAAATATACGGACTAAGTTTTGACCCGATAGCAGGAGTTCAGTTTGATAATTACGGATTAAGAGGTCATAGCGGAGACGGGCTTCTTAGTATTCCCGTTGATTTTCTCAAAGCAGAATTTATAAAACTAAACAACAAACTTGTAATACTACAGTTTGGAGGAAACGTTACTCCTTATGTAAAAAACGAAGCATCGCTAAATAACATAAAAAACAGCTACGACCGCATTTACCAGCATTTTCGTAAGGCAATGCCCGATGCATCTGTATTGGTAATTGGTGTAAATGATGTTGCACGAAGTGTCGGCGGCACCTATGCTTCTTATCCTATGGTAGGGCGTATTCGCGATGTGCAAAAAGAAGTTGCCTTAAAAAATGGTTGTGCATTTTTCGATTTATATCAGCTAATGGGGGGCGAAAACTCGGTTTTGGCATGGAATAAAAAAGGTTGGGCGGCCAGAGATGGTCACTATAGCGACAAGGGTCGCGAAATTGTTGTAAATGAAATTTTCCTTGCCTTAATTGGAGAATATAATAAGTATCTAATTCGCGGAACAACAGCAGGAGAATGATAAAGTCTAAAATTCATATTACAATACTCATACTGTCGGGGTTAATTTTTAGCAATCTGAATAGTCTTGCTCAAAAAAATCCCACAGACACCAACTATTTAAAGCAATGTGTTAAATATAGTGAGTTTTATGATTTTTTAAAATATGACAAAAATATACTTGAGTGGTATCAAATTGATGCTATAGCACCATTTTTCGAAAAGCTTAAAAAAGTAAACAAAGAAAAAGTTGTTATCCTGCATATTGGCGACTCACATGTGCAGAGCGATATTGGTACGGGAATAACCCGTGCAATGCTTCAACAGATTTTTGGATTTGGTGGCCGTGGAATTGTTTTCCCATATCAGGCAGCAGGAACTCATTCCGCATTTGACTATTTTGCCCAGCCAAATGGGGTTTGGTCTGCATCAAAAAATGTGGATTTAAAACCTAAAATGAATATTGGAATTAGTGGAATTACCGTTTTCACAACCGATTCAACAGCCGGATTTAAGTTAATATTCAGAAAGCATTACTATTCCATTCAGCCGGACTTTAAACGATTACGTATTTATTGTCATAAAGGAGCTGAAAGTTTTGATCTGAAAGTGAAAGTTGGAGGGTCAAATACATGGATCGAAGCCGATTGTCATTCCGATACCCTTCCTTATGTCGAGGTTATTTTACCAAAAGCATCAGACACATTAACTTTTGTAGTTGACAAAACCTCGTCCGAGCAAAAATATTTTGAATGTTATGGTATCGAAATACAAAGCATGGCAAATAGCGGCATTCAGTATATAAGTGTTGGTATAAACGGAGCGGGTTATCACAGTTTTTTTAATCAAAATCTTACTACTTCCCACCTAAAAGCCATTCAGCCCGACCTCATTATTTTTGATATCGGGATAAATGATTTTTTTCGCGGAGCATTCAATTATCAATATGTAATGAGCAGCATAAACAAAGCTGTTTTGCTATTTAGAGAAGCAGTTCCCGATGCCGTTTTTATGCTGCCTAATGCACAGGATATTTATTACAGAGGTCGTAACATAAGCAATTGCAAAGATTACAGTGTTTTAACGCGCTTGCTGGCAAAAGAGCAAAATGTGGTTTTATATGATTATTATAATGTTTCGGGGGGCCAATACTCAATGCTGAGTTGGGCAAAAACAGGATTATCCCAAAGAGACAGATGCCATTTAAGCTACAAAGGATATAAAGTGAAAGGTGAATTGTTTTGCAATGCCATTTTAAATTCATACATATCTTATTTGTCAAATAAACCGGACAGCATGCTTGTTTTTAACAATGCAATTGATACCACAAATTTTGGCAAGTGGATTATTAATAAATCCACTTATTACAATCGCCAGGAAATTTCGACATCCGACAAAATAAATGATTATAAAGACCAGACAACTGGTACAAATTATACGGGCGCCGCAACAGGACAATACTATATAGTTCGGTCAGGTGATAATCTTAGCACTATCGCAAAACGATATGGTGTAACTGTTGCCGATTTACAAAGATGGAACAACCTGTCAGACACCAGAATAAATGTTGGACAAAAATTACTTGTAAGTAAAAACTCAACGGCTAAATCAAATGCAAACACCACAAATACAAACACTACAACAAACCAACAAACTGCTGCAGGCAGTCAAAAAGTAATTTACACTATACAAAGCGGAGATAATTTAAGTTCTATTGCTACAAAATATAAAGTCAGCGTTGACGACATAAAAAAATGGAACGGATTAACATCAAACAACATTGTTGCAGGAAAAACACTTGTAATCTATGCCCCCGGCTCAAATACAAATACCAAGACGACAACTAACACCACAAACAAAACTTCAAATCAACAAACAAACAATACTTTACAAAACAAAATTAGCACAGTGCACTTTGTTAAGAGCGGAGATACTCTCTGGTCTATTGCACAAAAATATAATACCACCGTTGACAAAATTAAAAAAGACAATAATCTGACTTCGGACAAATTAAGTATTGGTCAAAAATTAACAATAAAATAAAATGACTTTTTCATTTCTGGATTTCATTTATTCATTGCAATATTTACCGGGTCAACCATTAGGGTTTCAATCGGTAACATTTTTTATACTGTTTGCATTTTTCTATTTGCTTTATTCCGTTTTCTATAACAACCGTGCATTACGAAATGGTGTTTTGTTGCTTTTCAGCTTATATTTTTATTATAAAATATCGGGATTTTTTGTGGGAGTAATGATTTTAATGGCAACAATTGACTTTTTTATTGGTAAAGGCATAAGTAGCTCCAAATCGGGTTCAAATAAAAAGATATTGTTGTTCCTGTCTGTTATAATGAATGTTGGAGCATTAATGTATTTTAAATATACCAACTTTATCATTGAAACATGGACGGGCATTACGCATCCCGGAGCTGAACCAATAGTATTAAAAATTGTTCAGCCATTAGGCATATCGTATTTTGTTTTCAAATCACTCACATATATTTTTGACATACATCGCGAAGTTATTGAAGAACCAGAGAGAAACTGGTTTCGTTATGTTTTGTATGTGTCATTTTTCCCGAATATTTTGGCAGGACCAATTTCAAAAGCACGGGATCTTTTACCTCAGTTTATATCGAAACCTATAATAGACCAAAATATTATAAGCAAAGGCTTGTTTCTGATAATGATAGGGCTAATCAAAAAAATTGTTTTTGCCGATTATATTGCTGCCAATTTGGTTGATCGTGTATTTGAAAGCCCACAATATTTTACCGGTATAGATGCACTAATGGCTGCTTACGGGGGAATGCTGCAGCTGTTTTTTGATTTTGCGGGATACACTGACATGATGGTTGGATTTTCTTGTTTAATGGGCTTTACAATTGAACACAACTTCAACAAGCCATTCCTGGCAGGCAATATTACTGAATTTTGGCGTCGCTGGCACATTACACTTTACAAATGGCTAAGCGAATATTTATATCAGCCCCTTGCTTTTGCATGGCGACGTGGTGGCAAAATACTGGTGTTGGCAGCTGTTTTCATTACCTTTTTTGTGTCGGGACTTTGGCATGGAGCTGCCTTAACCTTTGTTGTGTGGGGGTTATTGCACGGAGCTGCCATTTCATGGGATGTAATCAGTCAGAAAGCAAGAACTAGAATACAAAAATGGATGCCCAATAAAATATATACGTTTATAAGTATTTTTATCACATTCCATTTTCTTGTATTTTCTGCAGTCTTACTTAAAGTGCCAAATTTGACGAAAGCTACCGAGTTTTATAACTTTATTCTTACTACCGATTTTTCGATGTTTTCGCAATGGCTGAGTATTTACACAATTCCTTTTGCCTTAATGCTCGGCGGGTTAATTCTGCAATATTTACCCGAAAAATTATTTACAGGATTATTTAACGGATTTTTAAAAACTCATTGGACATTGAAAGCTGTTTCATTTGCCATTTTAATCATTTTACTCTACCAGCTTTACAGTCTGGACGCAATGCCTTTTATATACATTCAGTTTTAAATAAACTTATGTAAAATATATAAAATATTAAATACTTTCCCTATCAGATTAAATAAGGTTTGTGCTTTACCTCAAAAAAAGTTGCACATATTTTATATGTTTCTTTTCTTTGTATCAATACTATTGTTATGAAAAAACTATTTTTTATTTTACTGCTACTTGCAGCATTTATTAATGTTAATGGGCAACAGGATACGTCGCATAAATCCAAAATGCAATGGTTTTCCAATGCAAAACTTGGAATTTTTATTCATTGGGGTATTTATTCAACAGGTCGTGGCAGCGAATCATGGGAATTTCACAACGGGCACACAAGCCACAAAGATTATATGCTGCAATTAAATGAGTTTAATGCCGATAAATATAATCCTGCCGAATGGGTTTCTATAATACAAAATACAGGAGCCAAATACGTTGTAATTACCTCTAAACATCATGATGGGGTTGCTCTTTGGGACACCAAACTGAATAACTTAAGCACCAAAAAAAGTACTCCATGCAAGCAAGATGTTTTAACGCCATTTGTTAAAGAAGTAAGAAAAACAGATTTAAAACTTGGGCTTTATTATTCGCTGATAGATTGGACCAGCAATGATTATCCGGGTTTTTTACGGGACTCATCCCGCTACAATATAGCAGACGAACCCAAACGATGGGAAAAATTTATGAAGTTTAATAAAGGGCAAATTTCTGAAATAATTAGTCTGTTTAATCCGGATTTAATTTGGTTTGATGGTGACTGGGAACATAGTGCAGAAGAATGGGATGCCGAGGGAATTCGAAATATGATTTTAAAAAACAACCCAAAAGCCATTATAAATGGCAGATTGCAAGGATATGGCGATTATGCCACTCCTGAGCAGCATATACCAATTACAAGGCCGGACAAAGAAAATTGGGAATTATGTATGACCATGAATGAATCGTGGGGATACTATATTACAGATACGGCATACAAAACACCATACGAAATTATAAGCATTTTTGTTGACTGTATTAGTTTAGGAGGAAATTTACTACTTGATATTGGACCAAAAGCCGACGGCACAATACCGGAAGAACAACTTTATATAATGCACGAATTGGGTGAATGGAACAAAAAGCATAATGAAGCAGTGTTTGAATCGGTACCGGGTCTGCCATTAGGCCATTTTTACGGACCTACAACTGTTTCAAAAGACTCCACCATTATATATCTTTTTCTTCAGGGACATCAAAGTGGCAATGTTATAATAAAAGGGCTTGAAAACGATATAAAATCAATTGAAGTAGTAGGAACAAATCAGTCAGTTCCATTTAATATTGTTGGGAAAATTTCGTGGAGCAAGGTACCTGGTATTGTTTACATTAATGTACCTGAAGGAGTGCAGGATAAATATATGACTGTGCTTAAAGTTAATCTTGATGGAAAACTTTCCCTCTACAGAGGCGAAGGAGGACTATGATAATTTTTTAAACCCGTTATTTTAAAAATGCGGACAGGTTTTGCATTTTTTCGGATTGTATTTTTTTTCGGTTTTGCACGAATACAAAGTGGTAGCTAAAAGCAGCATACACAATACAACATATAGAATGCTTTTTCTTTTCATACACTATATTCGTTAAACAAAAATAATTATTTTTGCCTAATTAGACTATATTGCTACAGTATTAAGATAAACTGACAATAATATAGTTTTATTGCCGACTAATTTAAAAATTTCAAATGAAGGTATTAATTTATCGTATTAGCTCAATTGGAGACATTATTCTAACCACGCCCGTTTTGCGTTGTTTAAGAAAACAATATCCCGATTTTGAAATCCATTATATCACACGAAAACGATACGCTGATTTGCTGTCGTCAAATCCATATATCTCAAAATTATGGCTGATAAAAAAATCACCGCTTGAAATAGTAAATGAACTAAAAGCAGAAAAATACGACTATTTTATTGATCTTCATAAAAATTGGCGTAGTCAACGACTTATGGCATTTTTAAATACAAAATATTACACCTTTAATAAGCTAAATGCCAAAAAATGGATTTACACAAAACTTAAAATTAATCTCTTGCCTAATGTTCACATTGTTGACCGCTATTTCGCAGCCGTTAAAAAACTAAACGTTAAGAATGATTACGAGGGTCTGGACTTCTTTTTCCCGGAAGATTTTAATGATGCCATTTTTGAAAACAAGATGCCTGCTTCTTTTATTGCTTTGGCTATTGGCGGCACCTATGCAACCAAGAGATACCCCACTCCGCATCTTATTGATTTTTGCAGATTGTCGAAATTGCCAATAGTTCTTTTAGGAGGTAAAAGTGAACAGGAAGCCGCAAATGAAATTGAATTAAGTAATCCGGGCAAAGTAATCAATTTTTGCAATAAGCTCTCCATTACAGAATCTGCATTTGTTTTAAAAAAATCAAGTCTGGTAATTTCCAACGATACAGGCATGATGCATATTGCGGCAGCATTAAAAAACCCAATCATAAGTATATGGGGCAATACCGTACCAGCATTTGGAATGTACCCATATTATCCTGAAAAGCTTGATAAAAAACACATTATTATAGAAAATTTAAATTTAAAATGCAGGCCATGCAGCAAACTCGGATACAAAAAATGCCCTAAAAAGCATTTTAAATGTATGAATGACATTTCGCCAAACCTTATTTTAGAAAAAGTAGAATTTTTATTGAATACCACAGAGCATTCTTAGCCCTCGTGATGATATGGCTCATTACGCATAATTGTTAAAGCCCTATAAATTTGTTCGGCCAGAATTAACCTGACCAATTGATGAGGAAAAGTAAGTTTTGACAGCGACCATGTTTCGTTTGCTCTTTTTAGAAGGTCATCGCTAGCACCATAAGCTCCGGCAATAACAAAAACAATCCTCTTTGCGCTTGACGTATCAAAAATTTTTCTCAAATTATTCGAAAAACTCATACTTGAATGTTGCCTGCCTTTTTCATCCAATAAAATAACATAGTCGCCGGGCAATAAGGCTTTTATTATTTTATCACATTCGGCTTTTATCATTAAATTAACATCAGATATATGCTTTACATCAGTAGTTTCAGAAAAGTCCCACTGACAATATTTTTTTATTCTTGCACCATAAAAGCTCAAACCTTCCGAAACAAAGTCAACACGCGTTTTACCTGCTGCAATAACTGATAATTTCATGTTAAAATTTAAATTAGTTTCAAAAATTGTATCTTTGGCTCAAATTTTGAGCAAATAGGCAAAATGCAAAATAAATGAAATATTTTATTATACTGATATTGCCATTTTTTTATTTGTTTGGTTTCTCGGCCAACAATGACACTCTAAATATACCAGACGTTAAAGCTGTCAATGATAAAATTTCCGACGCCATTCGTTCGGGTGATGCGTCAAAACTGGCAGAGTGTTTTGCACCAACCATACAGCTAAGCGTGCCCGGCAAAAAAGGCGATTTCAGCCGAACCCAGGCCGAAATAATAATGCGTGATTTTTTCTCGCAATATCCCCCAAGCTCATTTTCAATTAATTCTGAAGGAAAGACATCTGGAACAAATTTTTACACTTTAGGAGCTTATACTTCAGGGTCGGTTCGCTTTAAGGTATATTATGTTGTTCAAAAAGGGGATACGGACATAACTCTTCACATTCTTAAATTCGAAATTCAGTAAAATGCACAGTAGCTTAACAATTGAGCAAATTATCGATTTAGCATTAAAAGAAGACATTGGCAGTGGCGATCACACAACACTGAGCACAGTTCCGGTCGACAGGCGCGGCAAAATGGCATTATTCGTAAAAGAAGAAGGCATAATAGCCGGAATTTATTTAGCACGACAGATTTTTCATTACTACAATCCCGACATATCAATGCAAATTATCTTGCGGGACGGTAATCCAATAAATAAAGGAGATATTGCATTTTTTGTTGAAGGACCAACACAAAGTCTTTTAACATGCGAAAGACTTGTTTTAAATTTTATGCAGCGCCTGAGTGGAATAGCCACACAAACAAATAAAATGGTTCGTATTCTCGAAGGTACAAACACTAAAATTCTGGATACCCGCAAAACCACTCCCCTGCTAAGAGAACTGGAAAAAATGGCAGTACGCATTGGTGGTGGATATAACCACAGATTCGGACTATTCGACATGATTTTAATAAAAGATAATCATATTGATTTTGCCGGTGGAATTACAAAGGCATTAAACCAAACAAAGCAATATTTAATTGATAACAAACTTGACTTGCAAATAGAAATTGAAGTCAGAAACATGAAAGAATTAGAGGAAGTTCTTAATGTTGGAATTGCAAGCAGAGTATTAATAGACAATTTTAAGCCTGATCAACTTAAAGAAGCTGTTTCATTTATTAATGGCCGCATTGAAACTGAAGCCAGCGGAGGTATTACGTTAAATAATTTGAGAGAATATGCCGAAACCGGTGTTGATTTTATATCTTCGGGAGCTCTTACTCATCATATAAAAAGTCTTGATTTAAGTTTAAAAGCTATTGACAAAAAATAAAATTAAAATAAAAAACAAGTTGCGAGAGATGCCTGTCTATGACAGGCTTCTTAATTATACCAACAACCATAAATTTCCGGGTAGTGGCGGAAAAAGTATATATATGGTGATGTCGCTCATGGTTGAGGGATTTAGGAATTCAGTTTTAGCTATGAGAGCGTCAGCATTAGCTTTCAAATTTATGATGGCGGCCATACCTGCGCTAGTTTTAATTAACACGGCGTTGCCCCTGCTACTCCCCGATGAAAGTAAAGATATTCTCTTCTCAATTTTAGGGACTTTTTTGCCAAAGCAAATATTTGCTTCTATTGCAGAACCTGTAACAGAAGCGTCCAAAGGGTTTGTTGGAGGGGTCATCTCAATTACAGCAATTACAACATTGTACTTTGCAGTTAATGGAATCAGAGCCAGTATTGTTATTTTCAACAACTCATATCATATTCGCGAAAACCGGCCACTGCATAAACAATTTGCCATTGCATTTCTGCTTGTTTTAATTTTAATGCTTTTGACTGTAGTTTCTATTCCCGTTTTTTTACTAAACAAGGAGGTTGTAGACTGGCTTCATAACAAAAACATTCTGGGGCCATTTTGGTCAGCAGGATTAGTATTTATTATAAAATATGCTTTTTTCTTTATATTCGTAATTATAATTCTCTCAATTATATACTATATAGCACCCGCTAAAAAGAAACGCTATCATCTATTTAGTCCGGGTACAATTATGGCAGCCCTTTTAACCGTTATAGCCTCAATCGGCTTTGATGCATTTATTTCAAGATTCACAAGATATGAAGAAGTATATGGGGGAATTTCCGCCTTATTTATCCTCATGCTGTTTCTTTTTGTTTTATCAATGATTTTTTTAATTGGTTTCGAAATAAATGCCGCACTTTATTATGGAACTATTACTGACAAAAAAGACAATAATTCAACAGTATAAAAACAAAAGCCTTAAAGTCAGATTAAAAATACTTTTTAGCTATTTAAAACAGATTTTTTAACTTTACAAAAAATAAGCACCATGAAATGTAAGTTTTTAATCCCAATTATTGCAATATTAATTTTAAGTTCTTGTGGTAATTCCGAAAAAAAGGAAAAAGCAGAAATGCAGGCATTTGAAGACAGTATAAAAAAAGACACCAGCGTGAATTCAAGCGTGAATGCTGCCAATGATTTTATAAACGATACTACACTGAATACTGATACAATTAAGAATACAAAAAGTAACCGCTAATTCACAGCCGTATAAAACAAATCAAAAACTAATTAATACTTATAGATAAATATTTAGTTATCTGAAAAATATAAATCTTACAGCATTAAAGGATTTTAATAAGGAAAAAAGCTATTTGAAATATTTCAAAGCTTCTTTTACCATATTATCCTGATGAATTATTATTTGATAATAGGCCTCGGTACCAAATAATTCACGTGCCAAATTAGCTTTAATAAACGCTTCGCCCATCTTTTTGTCTTGTTCCGAAACATTGTTGGAACTTAAGCCTCCGGCAATAAAAACAGCATTTAATATAGACTCTGGAACGATAAATCTTGCTTTAAATATATTAATGTCGGGATAATTCAATTTCAAGGTTTTTCTGTTTTCATCAACGTACTGAAAAACCAGTTCAAATAACTTGCCGGATGAAAAAAACTTTGTTTGAAAATCAGCGCTCATTGTATAATCGTGCAGCACTAGAGAATCAGGAATAATGCCTCCTCCTCCATATACAGGTCGTCCTTTTGTAGTATGATAAAGCAAGCTGTCATTTCCTTTCAGATTATATTCCCGTGCAGCCGAATCGTTAAGCAAAAGCGATTTGTAAAAATCAAGATAATACTCTTCGTAGCCTCTTTTATAAGGCCTTTGAATACACCTGCCGCTAGGCGTATAATATCTTGCAACAGTAAGCCTGAAAGCCGAACCATCAGCAAGCTCATGCTGCTCTTGTACCAATCCTTTACCAAAGGATCTGCGGCCAATAATTAAACCTCTGTCATTATCCTGAACCGCACCGGCCAAAATTTCACTTGCCGAAGCAGAAAATTCGTCTATTAAGATAACAACCTTACCATATTCAAAGCGGCCATCACCATGTGAGTAATAGTATTTGGCTTTCCGGTGCAAGCCTTTTGTGTAAACAATGGTATTTCCTTTTGGCAGCAAATCATCGGCAATATTTACTGCATGGTCGAGATAACCACCACCATTATCACGTAAGTCAAGTATTAAATTATTCATTCCATTATTCAGCAATATATTCATTGCGTCCGAAAACTCATTATAGGTGGTGGCAGAAAATGAATTTAATTTAATGTACCCTGTCGAGTTATTTACCATAAAAGCAGCATCAAGGCTGTTAAGTGGAATTACATCCCTGACAATGGTATAATCTCTCAAACCCGCAACTCCTTTTCTGTAAATACTCAAAACAACTTTAGTTCCTTTCGGGCCCTTAAGTGTTTTCAACACATCATCATTTTTTATGCCTATGCCTGCCACGTTTTTCCCATCCACTTTAACAATTCTGTCGCCGGGCATAATTCCTTTTTTGGCACTTGGTCCATTGGGTATGGGATTAATAACTATAATAGTATCGGATTCTATTCTGAATTGCACGCCAATTCCTTCAAAAGAACCACTAAGCTGGTCATTTACTGCATCAAATTCTATTTTAGGAATATAAACCGAATGCGGGTCAAGTTTTTCGAGCATTCCGGCAATTGCATCATCAATCAGTGCCTCAAAGCTAATACTATCAACATAATTGTCGTAGGCATACTGTATCACTTCATCGATTTTTCCACTCTTCAACGTTGAAGATGGATTATTTTTCGACAGTGATGATAAAAAATACCCGCCTGCTAAACCAACAGAAAGTAATAATGAATATAACAGAGGCTGAAAAGATTTATGCATGCAGCAATTTTTTTATTGTTTAGGCTGCCAGTAGCACATTTTTGGAGATTCTATTTTTCCGCTTGCTTTCAATGTTTTCATAGCTTTGTCAATCTCCTTGCGATCGATACCGGTTGCTTCTGCAATTTGTCCTGCCGACATGGCTTTACCGGCTTTTTTCATGGCTTCGATAATTTTTTCTTCAGTATTCATAATAAAAGTTTTTAGCAAATTTACATTTTCCCGGGTCTTAATTTCTCGGATAAGACATTTATCAGTTTTTCAGCAGGAACTCTTATTTGTTCCATAGTGTCGCGTTCGCGCAAAGTAACGGTATTATTTTCCATGGTTTCATTGTCAACAGTAATGCAATAAGGAGTTCCAATGGCATCCTGTCTGCGATATCGCCTTCCTATAGCATCTTTTTCATCGTATTGTATCATAAAATCGTTGCGTAAATCTTTAGCTATTTTCATTGCCGTTTCAGGCATACCGTCTTTTTTTACAAGCGGTAAAACTGCGGCTTTTATCGGGGCCAGAAAATTAGGAATATTCAAAACTGTTCTTACTGAACCATCTTCCAGTGTTTGTTCCTGGAAAGCATAACTAAAAACAGCCAGAAATGTACGGTCAAGTCCAATAGAAGTCTCTACTACATAAGGGACATAGCTTTCGTTTGATTCGGGGTCGAAATACTGTAGTTTTTTACCACTAAATTTCTGATGGGCATTCAAATCATAATCCGTACGGCTATGTATTCCTTCCAATTCTTTAAATCCAAAAGGAAATTCAAATTCGATATCGGCAGCAGCATTAGCATAATGAGCCAGTTTTTCGTGATTGTGCCAACGATATTTAGATTCGGGAATACCCATGGCCAAATGCCATTTTAAGCGTTCTTCGCGCCATTTTTCGTACCATTCCATTTCGGTTCCGGGTTTTACGAAAAACTGCATTTCCATTTGTTCGAATTCGCGCATTCTAAAAATAAATTGCCTTGCAACTATTTCGTTTCGAAAAGCCTTTCCAGTTTGCGCTATTCCGAAAGGGATTTTCATCCGACCTGTTTTATAAACATTCATAAAGTTGGCGAATATTCCCTGAGCGGTCTCGGGACGCAAATAAATTGTATCGGCGCCATCGGCAACAGAGCCCATGCGCGTTTCGAACATTAAATTAAACTGACGTACGTCTGTCCAGTTTCGCGAACCGCTTATGGGGCAGACTATTTCCAAATCAATTATTAATTGTTTAAGTCCCTCCAAGTCATTTGTTTCCAGCAAAGTTGCCATTTTTTTTACGGCTTCTTCGCCTTTTTTATGATATTCGAGTACACGCGGATTTGTACTCCTGAAAAGTGATTCATCAAAACTGTCTCCAAAACGTTTTTTTGCTTTTTCAACTTCTTTTTCGGCTTTTTCATATTGCTTCTCGGCATAATCTTCGATAAGCACATCAGCACGATATCTTTTTTTGCTGTCTTTATTATCTATGAGTGGGTCATTAAATGCATCTACGTGCCCCGAAGCTTTCCATGTGGTGGGATGCATAAAAATTGCAGCATCTATTCCGACTATATTTTCGTGCATCTGCACCATACTTTTCCACCAGTAAGCACGAATATTGTTTTTGAGCTCTGAGCCATACTGCCCATAATCATACACAGCACTTAATCCATCATAAATTTCAGAGGACGGGAAAATAAAACCATATTCTTTTGCATGGGCAATAATTTTTTTAAAAAGATCTTCGCTCATAAGACATTAAATTGAATGATTTAAAGTGCAAAAGTAAAAAATTAAGAAATTGTAAATGATAAAACTTCTTTGGCAACGTATTGATATAATTTATGTATTTTTCAATATTTATGAATATATGCGCATTAAATTTTTAATTAAACAATTTTAATAAGCTTTTTTAGTTATTTTGCTAATTTTGCAACTCAATTAAACAAAAACAATGCGTTTAACATTTAAACAATTATTTTTAAAAAATGTTTTCAAAATTTTTATAGCCATTGGGGTTGTCTTTTATGGCTGCAATGCAGATGACCAACTTGGACTAAACATTCAGCCGCCGGGGGATGAATTAAACGCATTGAAAACAGATACATTTTTAATTTCGGCTTATACTCGCAAATCAGACAGTGTCAGAACTGATGAAACATCCGTTAATCTGGCTGGTTATTATACCGATCCTGTATTTGGACCTCTTAAGGCCTCGTTTTGCACACAACTGCGACTATCAGGCACAAATGTCAATTTTGGGGAAAATGTTGTTGTTGACTCCGTTATATTACACCTGAAATATCATTCCATTTATGGCAACCACAAGGAAAACAACAAAATGACGTTTGAAGTTTTTGAACTTGGTGATGCCATTTATATTGACAGTTCTTATTATTCATTTTCACCCATAAATAGTGGCAGAAAACTGGGAAGCAAAACCTTTTTGCCAAACAGTAAAGACAGTATAATTGTTGGTGGTAAAAAAATTGGGGCTCAACTTCGCATTCCGCTTAGTAAAAATTTCGGAAAACAAATAGTTGAAGCCTCAACCATGGGGTATTTGTCAAGTAACATAACTTTTGAAAAGTTTTTCCGGGGATTGAGTGTTGTGCCAACCGCCGATAATCCAAAAGGTTCTCTTATTTCGTTTGATGTTTTATCTGCCAGTTCGGGTCTGTCTATCTATTATCACAATGATAAAGATACTCTGAACTACAAATTCAATATTTCAACTGCTTGTGCACGATATAATAATTTCGACCATTTTTCTTTCTCTGGTTCCAATCCTGATTTTCTTGCACAAATAAACGGGGATACCAGTTTGGGACAACAAAAACTATATTTACAGCCACTCGGAGGAACCGAAGTTGTATTAAAATTTCCTCACATAAAAGCTCTTGCAAATAATTATTTTAGCGTTGTCATAAACCGTGCAGAGCTGTTCATTCCTGTTGACCTGAATGATAATACAAATGATGCCTATCCGAGACCATTAAAAATTTCTCTTATAGCACTTGACAAAAATGGCAAATACGGGTTTTTAAGTGACAATACAATAAATGCTGAAACTTTTGGAGGGGCTTTTGATTCTAATCATAATTGCTATAGATTTGTAATTACAAGACATATTCAAGATATTATCACGGGAGGGGCAATATCTTATGGCTATGTTTTAATGGTTAGTGGGGCATCGGTATATGGCAACCGGGTCATTCTGAATGGTCCGCAAAGTGCCAATCCAATTAGACTAGAATTAACGTACACTCTAATTCAATAAAATAAAAAAAGTTATCTGTTATGTGTGGAATAGTGGGTTATATTGGGCCAAAACAGGCCTATCCGATTTTAATAAGCGGATTGCACCGGCTTGAATATCGTGGTTACGACAGTGCCGGCGTGGCTTTGCTAAATGGAGAGTTGCGTACTTATAAAAGCATGGGTAAAGTACAAGACCTCGAAACATTAGTAAAAGACAAAAACACAAGTGGAACAGTCGGTATTGCACACACACGCTGGGCTACTCATGGAGAACCCAGTGACATCAATGCGCATCCGCATGTTTCTCCTTCGGGTAAGTTAGCTTTAATTCACAATGGGATTATTGAAAATTATGCAATTTTAAAAGAAGAACTCTTAAACAGGGGATATGAATTCAAGAGCAATACAGATACTGAAGTCCTTATTCATCTTATTGAAGATATTAAAATAAACGAAAATGTCAGCCTGATTGAAGCTGTTCAAATAGCCTTAAGTCAAGTAATCGGAGCTTATGCAATAGTTATAGCATCACAAGAAAATCCCGACCAATTAATCGCTGCAAAAAAAGGCAGTCCGATGGTAATAGGCATTGGCAAAGATGAGTTTTTCATAGCATCAGATGCAACACCCATAATAGAGCATACAAAAAATGTAGTGTATCTGGAAGAAGAAGAAATAGCAATAGTGCAGCGTGGGCAAGAATTAAAAATTAAAACAATAAAAAATATTGATAAAACACCTTATGTTCAAAAACTTGAGATGAATTTAGGTACTATTGAAAAAGGTGGATATCCGCATTTTATGCTTAAAGAAATAAACGAACAAGCCAATTCAATCCGAGACAGCATGAGGGGACGTTTATTGGCAGATCAAGGCATAATTTCGCTGGGAGGAATAGTTGATTACGAGAAAAAATTAAGTACTGCAAAACGCATAATTATTGTTGCATGTGGCACATCCTGGCATGCAGGGTTAGTGGGTGAATATCTTATAGAAGATTTAGCCCGCATTAATGTTGAAGTTGAATATGCCTCGGAATTCAGATACCGCAATCCTGTAATTCATGAGAGTGACATAGTAATAGCCATTAGCCAGTCGGGAGAAACAGCCGATACACTAGCCGCAATAAAATTGGCAAAAGCAAAAGGTGCAACTATTCTGGGGATTTGCAATGTTGTTGGTTCAACCATTGCCAGAGCCACTGATGCCGGCAGCTACACTCATGCGGGACCCGAAATCGGAGTGGCTTCAACAAAAGCATTTACGGCTCAAGTAACAATTTTAACTCTGCTGGCTCTTATGCTTGGAAATTTACGAGGAACCATAAACAAATCAAAATACAATCAATACCTGCATGAATTAAACCGCATTCCCGATAAAGTTAAAATCACTATTGAAAAAGCAAATAGTATTGTTGAAGAAATTGCCGAAAAATATAAAGATGTGCGTAATTTTCTTTATTTAGGACGCGGTTATAATTTTCCGGTAGCAATGGAG
>CAZJYL010000007.1:0-20478 GCA_964550265.1 uncultured Bacteroidaceae bacterium | reverse complement strand
ATATAGCAAAGGTGCCGAAACGGGTATTTGGAAATATTATTATCCAAATGGTGATTTATGGAAAGAAGAAGCAAAAATTGACGGAGATGTAAAAGCATGGTATTCCTATCCTAATTCAATGGAATATTCGGGGACAATGAAAAACGGCAAAATGCACGGTGTTTGGGAATACTGGTGGGATAATGGTAATAAGCAAAGTGAACAATTTTACAATGAAGGTTCTAAAACAGCTCAGTGGAAATTTTGGTACGAAGACGGAAAAGAGTGGAAAATAATAAGCATGGAAAAAGGTCCGGTAATTATTTATGACACAACCGGACGCAAATTCGAAGAGTGGCAAGTTGTTGAAGGCAAAATGAACGGGATATATAAAAAATATGATTTCTGGGGGACAGTTCTTGAAGAATCGGAATATAAGAATGATGTAAGAAACGGATATTATAAACTGTTCCATGGAAATGGCAAAATAGCAGTAGAAGGGCAATACAGCGATGGCGAAAAAATTGGAGTTTGGAAATATTTTTATACAAGCGGAGCCAAATGGAAAATCGCCGAAATACAAAACGGGCAGTGTAATTCATGGTATGAAACAGGTGAAAAATCGGAAAACTGGACCAATAAAAATGGAGCTATTGACGGATTATATGCTTCGTGGTATGCTAATGGCAAAAAAAAGGAAGAAACGTACTACACAAATGGTTTAAAAGAGGGGGTGAGCTATTTGTGGCACGAAAACGGAAACAAAAGTTTTGAAGGTAGTTTTTATAATGATTCGTTAAACAGCTATTGTTATTGGTGGTATCCCGACGGTAAAATTGAAATGGAAGGCAAGCTTGTGATGGATAACCACGACAGTATATGGAAATTTTATTATCCTACCGGAAAAATGGGAAGCACAGGAAATTTTAAAAATGACTTGCAGGATGGTGAGTGGACTTATTTTTATGAAACAGGGGAAAAATGGAGACAAGGGCTTTATGAGAAAGGTATGCGCACAGGTAAGTGGACGGCATGGTTTGAATCGGGAGCCAAACAACGCGAAGGTAATTTCATTGCCGATAAAGAAAACGGATATTGGGTTAGCTGGTTCGACAATGGCACCATAGAAAACGAAGGATATTTTGCAATGGCCGTTATGGATGGCGAGTGGAAAGGAAATTACAAAAACGGCAAAATACGATATGTAACTTTTTATAAGAATGGTGTGAAAGAGGGTCACGATGTATTTTATCTGCAAAATGGCAACAAATTATACGATGCCACATATTCCAATGGGATGAAGAATGGATTTTGTACTGAATATGGAGAAACAGGCAAGCCCGTTGAGGAAGGATTTTATTCTATGAATTTAAAAACGGGTAAATGGACATTTTATGATAAATACGGTGCAAAAATTCGTGAACAAATGTTTAAATCCGGCAGACCTGATGGTAAAACAATAGAGTATTTTGCTAATGGCAAAGTATCTTCAACAGGAACTTATGATGATTCCAAAAGGGTAGGGCAATGGGTTTATTATGATCAGGAGGGCAAAGTAGTGCACAAAGTTACGTTTGATAAAAATGGCAAAAAAATTAATGAATTAAAACCGTAAGTAATTAAATATAAAGCTAATAGCTTTTATTTAAATCAACAAAAAAACAACTTTCACATATTGAAAGTTGTTAGTTATAAAAAAGAATACTTAAAATATCTTAATTTATAAAGACAGTTTTATGAACTGTTTTTCCGGGTTCCAGTCTTATGGTTGTTTCACCGTACATTTCGGTTGAAGTGCCGGTTTGGGTTGTATCAAGCCAGGCATGCACATCCAGGATAGCTTCAAGCTTAAAAACATGCTCGAATTTTCCGTTTTCATCGCATTGATCTTCAACATTAACATCATATTTTTCCAGGCGAACATGCGCAAAAGGAACAACCTTTGTTGTATCGGTAGTGTATTTTACTGTTATAACTGCTTTGGTTTCTTCGGGTTTTTGACAACCTGTAAACATTATCGTACCAAACCCTACTATTAGCATAAGAACAAAAACAATTTTTTTCATCTTTAATATTGTATTAAACCAACATTCAATTTTAAGACTTCAAACTTACAATTTTTTTTAATACGAAATAAAAACTTCAAATATCAGTTAGAATAGTAATTTGTTTCAAAGTAAAATAGATTAAATAATTTTTAGCATAAAATTTGTAATTTTGGAAAATTAAACGACATCGCCATGAAACATATTATTGTCTTAATCTTTGCAATTTTTTCTTTTTCGGTTTTTTCCTATGCGCAAGAGGATATTCAAGGTACAAAAATATTAGTATCAACATCGCTAGGGGATATTAAAATAGTTTTATATGATAATACTCCTATGCACCGGGATAATTTCATCAAATTAATAAATGACAATTATTTTGATGGCCTTCTTTTTCACAGGGTAATTAATGGCTTTATGATTCAAGGTGGTGATCCCGACAGCCGTAATGCCAAGCCTAAAAAAATGCTGGGTATGGGAGGTCCGGGATATACAATACCTATGGAATATATTCCGCAAAATTATCATAAACGTGGCGCATTGGCTGCTGCTCGCGAAGGAGATAATGTGAACCCGCAAAAAGCCAGTTCAGGTAGCCAATTTTATATCGTTACAGGACGATTATTTGGCGACAATGAACTAAACCAAATAGAAAAAAGACGAGGGTTTAAGTACTCTGACGAACAGCGTGATACTTATAAAACCATAGGAGGATATGCTCCGCTTGATAAAGAATACACAGTTTTTGGTGAAGTTTATGAGGGAATGGATGTCGTTGATAAAATATCTAAAGTTGAGCGTGATAAAAATGACCGCCCTCTAACTGATGTAACAATGAAAATAACTATTATTTCAGAAAATAAATAAAGTGTTTTTAAATGAAGGAAGAACTTCTAAAATGCCGTAACGAAGTTTTAGCTGTTGAGCTTAAAAACTCTGAGGAAGTTGAAGCATTTCGTATAAAATATTTAGGAAAAAAAGGATTATTAAATGACTTTTTTGTTCGTTTTAAAGATGTTCCCAATGAAAATAAAAAGGAAATAGGTCAATTAATTAATCAATTAAAATTGGACGTCGCCGAACGAATAGATTTTTTCAAACAGCAATTTTCATCAAGTAATTCAGAAACGGCTATTGATGATTTAACACGACCTGTCACTTTCGAGTTTTCTGGCTCTCGTCATCCATTATCAATAGTGAAAAACAAAATGATTTCTATTTTTGAAAACATGGGTTTTTCAGTTGAAGAGGGTCCGGAAATAGAAGATGACTGGCACAATTTCAGCGCGTTGAATTTTGCACCCGAACATCCTGCACGCGACATGCAAGATACTTTTTTTATTGATTCTAACCCTGATATAGCTTTGCGTACCCACACAAGCTCAGTGCAAGTTAGAGTGATGGAAAACACAAAGCCGCCTATACGCAGCATATTTCCGGGAAGAGTATATCGGAATGAAGCTATTTCGGCCAGAGCTCATTGTTTTTTTCATCAGATAGAAGGGTTGTATGTAGATAAGAATGTTACATTTGCTGATTTAAAGCATACTTTGCTGCATTTCTCACGCGAAATGTTTGATTCAAACACTGAAATACGTTTAAGACCATCGTTTTTCCCTTTCACTGAACCTTCAGCCGAAATGGATATATCATGTAATTTATGTGGCGGAGAAGGATGCGCTTTTTGCAAATATACAGGATGGGTTGAAATTTTAGGTTGTGGAATGGTTGATCCGAATGTGCTTGACAATTGCGGAATAAATTCTGAAATATATAGTGGATATGCTTTTGGAATAGGAATTGAAAGAATCACCAATTTGATTTTTGGAGTTAAAGATTTAAGATTGTTTTCCGAAAACGATTTAAGATTCTTGACAGTTTTTCGTGGTGCTTAATAGAATAGGTCTTATAAAAAACCAACTCATTAAAAATAAAAAATGCGCTCTAATTAGGAGCGCATTTTTTTAACGGTTGTATAAATTTATTCTTCTTTATGAGGGAATACTTTTTCCATTAATTTAATCATGGCAAAAAATATCGTCATAAAAATAAAAATACCTAACATTCCTATACCCATAACCTCAAATGAAGCTTTAACATTATAATTTACATCTTTACTTCCCTTTGGAACAGATGTTATAGTTGTTTCGTTTGCTATGTTAGTTTCTTGAGTATTAGAAATTGGTTGAATAATGCTGTCATTAACACTACTTGCCACTTCGTTATGAGAAACAGGGGCAGTTTGATTATGTTGTGATGTCATAATAATATCCTCCATTTTTTATGCAAATAAGGGAATAAGAGCTAAAATAAGACCACCGGCTACTACAGAGCCAATTTGTCCGCCAACATTTGTTGAAATTGCAGGCATGAGAAGATAATTTGTTTTATCTTCTTTTTGACCCATATTATGAATAACACGTGCCGACATAGGGAAAGCTGAAATACCGCAAGCTCCAACCATTGGGTTTACTTTCATGTGCTTTGGTAAAAATATGTTCATCAATTTAGCAAACATTACTCCGCCAAATGTATCAAAGATGAAAGCAAATAAGCCTAAGCCAATAATCATTAATGTATCAACACGAACAAAACGTTCGGCAGTCATAGTAGAGGCTATTGTGATACCAAGTAAAATAGTAACTAAATTAGCCAATTCGTTTTGTGCACCAAGAGAAAGTTTATTAAGAACACCGCACTCACGAATTAGATTACCGAACATTAAAAAACCAACCAATGCAAGAGAGGCGGGAGCAATTATTCCTGCAATAACTGTTACAACAATCGGGAAAAGAATCATGGTAGTACGAGAAACAGGTTTGCTGTTATTACCACCCGTCATTTTCATGCGTCTTTCACGTTTTGATGTAATGGCTTTTATTACCGGAGGTTGAATTATTGGAACCAAAGCCATATAAGAATAAGCTGCAACAGAGATAGGCCCTAATAGATCCGGAGCAAATTTATTGGCAACAAATATTGAGGTTGGACCATCAGCAGCGCCAATAATTCCTATTGAAGCGGCTTGATATAGGTCAAATCCAACTGCAGTAGCCAAAGCTACAGTTGCAAATATACCAAATTGGGCTGCTGCACCAAACAGAAGCAGAAATGGGTTGCGAAATAGTGGTGTAAAATCAATCATAGCACCAATAGCAACAAAAATAAGTAAAGGGAAAATTTCAGTTTTAATTCCGGCTTCAAAAAATACAGAAAGAGCCCCATCCATCCATTGACCACCTGGATTAAATTGTGCTAAAGCTGAACCGAAGGGAATATTTACTAAAATAGCCCCAAATCCCATAGGGAGTAGCAATGTAGGTTCGTATTCTTTTTTAATTGCTAAATAGATTAAAATGGCACCTACTGACATCATAACCAAGTTTTGCCATGTAAATCCGGCTAATGCAGGAAACAATGCTGCAAAATCAAATGTATCCATATTGTTTTAATGTTTTTGTTTTTTTTGTTCTTCAATTTCTTTGCGTAAACGTTCGTTTTCTGCTTTAAGAGAGGTAATTTCGTTAAGTTGAATTGGCTCTTCGGCCTCCATCTTTTCAAGCTTCTTTTCTACTTCATCCACATCTGCTATCTCTTTACGCAAACGTTCGTTTTCTGTCTTAAGTGTTTCGATTTCATTAAGCTGAATTGGCTCTTCAGCCTCCATCTCTTCAAGTTTCTTTTCTACTTCATCCAAATCCTTTTTCTCTTTGATAGCAATGGATAAAAGAATAGACAATGTTAATGTTCCAAGAATAACAGCCAAAGAAATCCATGAATTGTTTTGGAAGAAATTTTCAATGCTTTCTCCAGTTTCTTTATGTATAAAACCTATAGCTGGGAGCATCATTTTTACGCCAATAAAAAATAAAATAAAACTTACCCCATGTTTTAAATAACGGAATAAGCCCATTATTCCTTTAAGCGCAAAGAACAATGACACAAGCCCCATTACTGCAAAAACATTTGATGTAATGGCAATGAAATTTTCTTCTTCATAAGTTAGAATTCCCGAAGCTCCTTCTTTAATTACCCCAATAATAGCCGGAATAGAATCCACTGCAAATAATACGTCAGTAGAACCTATTACTAGAAATACAAGTAAAACCATTGTAATGTGTCTTTTTCCATCAATGCGGGAAAAGAAACTGCTCTTATCTACATCAGGGTCAACGGGAAACCATTTAGAAGCTGTTTTATAAAGAAAATTACTCTTGGGGTCAACTTGGTCATCTTCGTCTGTAAATGCCATTTTATATGCTGTCCATAGTAAAATAACACCAAAAATATAAATAATCCAATGGAATTTTTCAACAAGACCCATTCCTACAAGAATGAAAAGAATTCTAAGTATGATAGATAAAAGAATACCTAATTTCAATAATTTCGGTTGATTCTTTTCGTGTACGGCCATTAATGAAAAAATCATTATAAAGACAAATAAATTATCAACAGACAACGAATACTCTGTGAGATAACCGGAACGGAATTTTCTAAACATTATTCTTCTTGTACCAATTTCACTATCGGGATTTTGCGGATAAAATAAAAAAATTGCAAAACTGTAAGCAACTGCGATACTTACCCAAATAGCAGTCCATCTTAAAGCAATCCCAACGGACATTTGTTTTTTACGATGCGTTGTAGCATACATGTCAACAAAAAATACAATGAGGTAAATTGCAATAAACGAAACCCAAAAAGCCAAATGAATATTTTCTATTGACATATACTAGTCTCCTAATGAAATTAATTTATCACCTTCAAGAACTGCATTGCCTATTTGCCCTAAAAGTTCTAAGACAATGCCATCACGTTCGGCAAATATGTTATTTTCCATTTTCATTGCTTCTAAAACCAGAACAACATCTCCATTTTTAATTCTATCTCCTGGTTTAACATTATAGCTGCGTAAAATTCCAGGTAGTGGAGAAAGCACGTGACCGGAAACCGTACCTTTAATAGCTGCAGGCGCAACTTCAGGAGTGGGCTCGGCTTGAGGGACTGCTTGAGGTGAGGTAACTGCCGGTGCAGCAACTGGTTGAGTTTGTTGAATGGGAGTAGTTGCTTGTGTAATAGGTGCAGAACCTTCAACATTGACTAGTTCTACATCATAGAACTTACCATTAATTTTAAATTGAAACTTCTTCATTGTTTATTATCGTTTGTAATTATTATTCGGAATTTGACGAAGCATGTTTGCTTTCATGCTCCATGGAGATATTGGTTGCATGCCTTTACGGATAGTAAACGGACGTTTACCACTATTTTCTGCATCGATATAAGTTTGAACCGCAGCAGCTAATACAGCCACTATCTCATCAGAAACCACCTCGCCGGCAGCTGCAGTTACTTTAATATTTTGCTCCATTTTACTCATAATTATAATGATTATAGTGGTAAATTGTCATGTTTTTTGGGAGGATTAGAATCTTTTTTGCTGGCAATGCTTTGTAAACCACGAATTATTCGGTAGCGAGTAGTTTGTGGTTCAATTACATCATCAATATAACCATATTTAGCAGCTTGATAAGGAGTTGCAAATAAATCAGCGTATTCTTTTTCCTTTTCAGCAATAAAAGCATTTTGGGCTTCTTCGCTTTCCATGGTCTTAATAGCTTTACCTTCTAATATTTCAATAGCACCTTTTGCACCCATTACGGCAATTTCAGCCGATGGCCAAGCGTAATTTAAATCTCCTCGCAATTGCTTACAACCCATTACATCATGGGCACCTCCATAAGATTTACGCAGGGTAATCGTGATTTTGGGAACAGTAGCTTCTCCGTATGCATAAAGTAGTTTTGCTCCATTGATAATAATACCACCATACTCTTGTGCTGTTCCAGGCAAAAATCCCGGAACATCAACTAAAGTAACAATAGGAATGTTAAAAGCATCGCAAAAACGAACAAATCGCGCACCTTTGCGTGACGCCTCTATATCCAATACACCGGCTAAATATTTTGGTTGATTTGCAACAATACCAACAGGAGCACCATCAAAACGTGCAAAACCCACTACAATATTTTGAGCATATTTTTGATGTATTTCCATAAAATCGCCATTATCTACTATAGAAGAGATAATATCTTTAACATCATAAGGTTTGTTTGGATTATCCGGAATAATCTTGTTAAGATTTAAATCCTGTCTATTGATGGGGTCATTATTCTCAATAACGTATGGGTCTTCCATACAATTTTGAGGCATAAAGCTAAGCATACGACGTAAAGCAGTAATACCTTCATCTTCATCATTAACAGCCACATGACATACTCCTGATTTGGTAGAATGAATACCTGCGCCACCTAATTCTTCGTCGGTTACAATTTCTCCGGTAACTGTTTTTACAACTTTTGGGCCTGTAACAAACATGTAACTGTTTTTCTTTGACATAACAATAAAGTCAGTTAAAGCAGGCGAATAAACAGCACCTCCCGCGCAAGGACCAAATATTGCAGATAATTGAGGCACAACACCTGATGCTAATATATTTCGTTGAAAAATATCAGCATATCCACCCAAACTTTTTACGCCTTCTTGAATTCGGGCACCTCCTGAATCATTGATGCCAATTATAGGTGCGCCAACTTTCATGGCCATATCCATTATTTTACATATTTTTTTCGCATAGGCTTCTGATAAAGAGCCGCCGAAAACAGTAAAATCTTGCGAAAAAACAAATACAAGACGGCCATCTATAGTTCCACTACCCGTAACAACACCATCAGAAAGATATACTTCGTTTTCAAGACCAAAATCATGACAGTTGTGAGTTACAAACATATCATATTCCTCAAAGCTACCCTCATCTAGTAATTTAAAAATTCGTTCACGAGCTGTTAGTTTTCCTTTTGCATGCTGGGAATCAACCCTCTTTTTTCCGCCTCCAAGTTGAGCTTTCTCACGACGCTCTAATAGGTTGGCAATTTTCTTTTCTATGGACATATCACTTATTATTTTTATTTTCACAAAATTCAGTTAAAACACCAAGTGTTGATTTAGGATGCAAAAAACCAATATCCAAGCCCTCTGCACCCTTTCGAGAAGTTTTATCAATTAATCTAACTCCTTTTTCTTCAACTTCAGCCAACGATTTTTCAATATCATTTACTGCATAGGCAATATGATGTATGCCTTCGCCCTTATTCTCAATAAACTTTCCGATTGGTCCCCCCGGATCGGTACTTTCCAGAAGTTCTATTTTAGTTTGACCAACCATAAAAAAAGCCGTTTTTACTTTTTGGTCAGTCACCTCTTCAATAGCATAACACTTCAACCCAAGAATGTTTTCATAAAAATTGATAGCGTCAGTCAAATTTTTCACTGCAATCCCGATGTGTTCGATATGAGAAATTTTCATAATTTTTGTTTGCAAATGTAATTGCATTTTTTTAAGATAACCAATTATTTTTAAAATATTTTAAGACAAAATTTTCAATTTCATATATACACTTGTTGCATAAATTCAAATGATATGTTAAATATTGTGATACAACTATTTTAATAACGCCTATATAAAAATTATTATTTTAAATGTTAATGAATTATAAAATTTTTAAATAATTTTTTCATTGTCTTTTAAATCAAATACATATAGTAACTTTAATGATATTTGTCATCTTGATTAATATTTCCATGCTTTATTAATAATTTTGGTACGAAATTACTTAAATAAATTTGCAAAAATGAAAAGACAAATTATTGAAATTGATGAGGAAAAATGCAACGGATGCGGAATATGTGCAGAAGGTTGCCATGAAGGTGCATTACAAATAATAAATGGCAAAGCTGTATTAATTAACGACCTGCTTTGTGACGGACTTGGTGCTTGCATTGGTGACTGCCCTGAAGGTGCCATTACTATAATTGAACGTGAAGCAGAACCGTACAACGAAGAAAAAGTTATGGAGCATTTATATAAAAAAGGTAAAGATGTAATAATTGCACATTTAAAACATTTAAAAGACCACAGTGAACATGTATGGTTAAAGAAGGGCGTTGAGTGGATGCAAAATAATCAAGACAAATTGGATTTCGATATTATGGACGTTATATATACTGTACACAATCATCGTAAAGAGGGAGAAGCTTGTGGTTGTCAGGGTTCGGCACCTCGCGAAATGAAAAGAGAAGTTGTAAACAATGTTGTTGCAGCCGACCAGCCTTCAACATTGGAGCAATGGCCTGTACAGATGCATTTAATAAACCCTCAGTCTTCTGTTTTTCATGGCGCAGACTTGCTTTTAGCAGCTGATTGTGTAGCATTCAGCCTTGGAAATTTTCATAGCAGGTGGCTGAAAGGGAAAAAACTTGCCATAGCTTGCCCTAAACTTGACAGCAACAAGGAGTCATATATTGAAAAGCTAACTTCAATGATTGACGATTCTAAAATAAATACCATTACAATTATGATGATGGAAGTACCATGTTGCCATAGTCTGATAAAATTAGTGCAAATGGCGCTTCAAAATGCATCCAGAAAAGTTCCCGTAAAAGCTATAATTGTAGGAATTTCGGGTGAGATTTTAAGCGAAGATTGGATATAAATCACTGTATAATGTATTAAGGTATATCATCATTAAAAAATACAAGTAGAAACTTATGCCTGTATAAGTGGTATAGGATTTTTGCACATGCATTCAGGAAGCCATGTTTCATGTATTCCTGATAAGAGCAAATCATTTTGTAATTGTTCAAAACCCAAATTTATTTGGTCATTCTTATGCCCGTCTGCGCTCATTATTACGCGTATGGCGTTTTCTTTCAGAAATTTGAAAATATATTTACCGGGATAGTAGTCGTTGTGCAATTTTCGGTAAATTCCACGCGTATTTATCTCAACGATAACATTTTTCTCCTTTGCCAGCATCAAGGTTTCTTTCAGAAATCTTAAATAAAATTCATCATCAAAAGTTATAAAACGATTGCGATTATGCATTAAAACCTTATCGCAATGCCCCAGAATATCAAATTTTTGACTTTCAATCATTTCGCAGGTTTGATTGTAAAATGATTTAACAGCCAAGTGCATATCGTTGCCAAAAATATTTTTCAACCCGTCATCATAGCCTTCGGCAGGTCCATCAATAAACCATAATTGTTCATTGTTCTCTACTAAATGTACTGAGCCAATCAGATAATCCAGATTAAAGTTTTTAAACCAAAAATCAAAATCGTCACTTATTCCGGGGATATAGTCAACTTCTAAGCCTTTCCATATTTTTGTTGAAAGGCATTTGTTTTTATATTTGTCAATTTCCTCACAATACTCTTTTACTTTTTCTTTCGATTTTATACTCCATTTATTTTCAAATGGTACAGGAGCATGACCTGATAAACCAAAATGAATGATATTTTTATCGCATGCTGACTCAATCATTTCCTTTACGGTAGATTTGCCGTCGCAAAAATCGGAATGGTTATGAATGCTATACATAGAGCAAATATAATTAGTTTTAATATTATTAATTCTTTATTTTTATATTCATTGTATTTACTGGTGCTGTTTTAAATGTAAAAACATGATATTAATCATAAACGTTACTGAAACCGGCATTAAATCACGCATGTGAGCTGATTTTTATACGAAAATGCTATTCTATTAACACATTTTAACATTCGATTAGGTGTTTTTTTAAAAAGATGAATAAACTTTTTATTACATTTATATGTCTAAATAGTACAAGTTGTCAAAAAATTACTCTTAAAACCATGTAAATTTATTTGAAAGCTTGTAATTTTTTGTTAAAATGTTGTTTAAATCTTAAAAATAAAAAAATGAACCTGTTAAAACAAAACATTTATTGGCTGATCTACCTAATAGTAATTGGGTTATTGCTTGCATTGGCTGTGATTTTTGGTTAGTATTTTGTATGCATGAATAAACAATTGCTTTTCTAATAATAGTAGCTGCCGCAATAGGAATGAAAATCTTTCCTAAGGTTCTTTTTTTGAAGTTCAGAATAAATTTTTATAAATAATTTAATAAATCTTAAAATTAAAATAATACTTTTTAATTTATATAAACTTTTCTGAATTATATATTTAACAAGTAATTCACAACAACAATAAATTCATTTGTTAATAATATTGTTTAAAACTTTTATATGTAAAAAAATGTAGTTTCTTTTATTTAAACTCATAACTCATATTAAAAATTCAAATATTTATCTATTACCGATATTATCATATTCAATTATTATGTTTATTATCAGTTTAAAAACGTGTATTTCTTTTTTTTATATTGTATATTTGTAAAGCAATGAGCGTAACTATATATGCTCTAACCGGGGGTGGTGCATTTAGTTTACTTTCATAATAAAGTAGGCTCTATTGCAATGTGTTGTATTAATTGTAACTTATATAAGACACAAAGAACTTAAAGATACTTCTCATGAAAATTAAATTTCTAATATCCTTAATATTTCGGGTGCAAAAAACGCATAATATTAAGGAAAACTATTTTGTTTGGGCAAAATTATATTTACTCATTGTCTTTTTTGTATTGAGTTTAAATTCTTTTTCGCAGACAACAATACATTCAAACGATTGCTCCTCGGCTACTACTAATTGGACATTTTATGATGGTGGCGGACTTGGTATTCAACAAGGTGGTTATTGGTTATTAGACAATCAAAACGATTATATAATTTCAGAAACTTTTGATGTTTCTTCTTACATAAATTTAACTTTAACTTTTAAAGTTGCGACATATGGCTCCGGGACAAATAATCCTTGTTTAGTTGAATATTCCACCGATAATGGTGCAACTTGGAGTTCCAGCACATTTACTTCCACGACACCAACTGGTAGTTCTCCATATATTAGTGCAGGTACGTGGAATTTAGGCACCATAGCATCTACAACCTTTAAACTTAGGTGGACACGACCCTGCAGTAGCGGTAGGGGGGTAAGAATTGACGATATTGTTTTTAAAGGAACAACATCCTGCACACCGCCTACAATTACTGTATCGGCCACACCTTCATCTATTTGCAATGGTTCAAGTTCAACTCTGTCAGCATCAGGTGCCTCAACATACCTGTGGGATCCCGGTAGTATTTCCGGTGCCAGCATAGTGGTGTCGCCAAGTACCACAACTACATATACTGTTACTGCAACCCAATTGGGCTGTACCGCTACATCAACTGTTCAGGTTACAGTTCATTCATCGGCACCATCGGCGCCTGCAGCGGGAACAAGCATTGCAGGACAAACACAAATTAACTGGGATTGGTCAGATGTTGCCAGTGCCAGTGGATATCAATGGAATACTTCAAATACTTATCCGGGTGCAGGGGTAAATGTGGTAACATCATCAAACTACACTCAGACCGGGTTAACATGCGAAACAGCCTATAATCTTTATGTTTGGAGTTATAACGTTTGCGGGTATTCCTCAACTTATACAACCCTTAATCAGACAACATCTACATGCAGTTCATTGTGCATTGACGAAGATTTTGAGTCTTTTCCCGACTGGACCAATAACGGTACAAGTAATGATAACGGTCATTGTGCACCAAATGATGCCTGCAGAGCTCTTGCTGCAGGGAATAGCATTATATCTCCGCCTGTTGATAATCCCTCGCAACTTTCATTTATGCAAGATGCCAGTGGAGGCGGAAATGGAAAAACTGCAACAATTGATTACAAAATCGGTGCATCAGGAACGTGGACAGCATGTCATTCATTTACAGTAAGTACCATAGAATCTATTATTACTGTGGATTTAACAAATATTGGTGGTGTAAATTTGTCTTTGCAGTCACAGGTTTATTTTAGATTTAACTCTTCGTTTGCCACATGGTATTTAGATGATGTAAAAGTAACTTGTGGAAGCAGCGTGTCTAATACCATTACCACGGGAACGGTTTCATCGCCTCCATTTACTGTGAATTGTTCAAGCGGAGCAAATGGCAATGTTTCTTTCACGTCATCAGGCACATTTAATTCAGGAAATATATATAGAGTTGAACTATCAAATTCATCTGGTAGTTTTGCTTCTCCTATAATTATTGGCACGCTGGCATCAACGGCTAATAGCGGAACGATTTCAATAAATATTCCTGCTGCCATTCAGCAGGGTACGGGATATAAGGTGAGAGTTGTAAGTACCAACCCTGCTGTAACCGGTACCGAATCAAGTAATTTTACAATTAATTTAACCGGTGGTCCATGCTCTTGCCTTGAAATTGTCAGCATTTTGGTTGATGCATGCGATGGCAGTGCCGAAGGACGAAATGAAATGTTTAGATTTGTGGTTGGTCAAACTTCTATAAACGTAAATGATATAAGTGCTACATGGCCTAATCCGGCAAATTCATGGAAAGGGCTATGCCAAAATGCCACAACAGCCAATATTGTTAGCAATATAAATGCTACAATTACAGGTGGCGGGCAAATGCTTGAACCTTCAGGAGGCATTATTCCGGCTGGTGCGCAGGTAATGTTTTTTACTAACACAAATTTCAATTATACAATGTTTGATTTTTCCAGTTTGAATTATACTTTGTATGCCATATTCCAGTGTCCGGATAACACCCCTGGACATTTTGCAAATCACAACGCCACCAATCCTACGTATAGAACCCTTATTATGAAAGTTAACGGATGCGGTTCAGATACTGTTACATACAATGCTTATTATGTTTATAATGGAGATGGAGCTACAGTAGATTTTGATTACCCCGGAAACCCAACATATTCTCCCGACGGCAATTGTACCACTGTTCCATTGTTCCCGTTGCCTGTTGAACTTATGTATTTTAAAGGTAATTGCAGCAATCATGATATTAATTTGTATTGGGCAACTGCCTCAGAAACCAATAATGCATATTTTACGGTTGAAATAGCAGATGATGTTAACCATGGATTTAAACCAGTTGCAAAAATAAACGGCTCGGGTAATTCTAATATTGTTCAGCATTATTCATACAAACTAAATGATAATACCGGATATTACAGATTAAAACAAACCGACTTTGACGGTAATTACTCATATTCCGATATCATTTCAGTAAATTGCGATGATGATATAATTCAATTATTCCCAACAATATTGAATGAAGGTGAGGATATTACAATCATTGGCGAAGTTAAATCCGTGCGCATTTTTGACAGTTTGGGCAGAATAGTACTGCCTGAAATAATAAACAATACGATTTGCTGTCTGAGTAAAGGGTTTTATTTTGTTGTTATAAATGACAAATTCAATTATAAAGTTCTGGTTCAGTAGTTTTATTAATATTTATTGCCAAGCGAATATCGAATTAACTTTCGTTTTGTGATAATTATTCAGGATTTAATTTTAAAAATGTTTGCTTAAGACATACTAATCACAATTATGTTTAAATATTAAATATTTAAATATAAACTTAGCTTTTTTTAAGAGTTTTTGTAAGAGTCATTAAATTTTTTATTTGTTTTTACAATCAAGTATGATTATTATTGCAGATTGTAAGTTGAAACAACTAAAGGTTTCTCTTTTTTGTCTAAACACTCAAAATAAAATTTTTTATGAGAAAAAAAATTACAGTTTTATTTTTCATTTTGGCAGCTGTTGTAATTACTTCAAATGCTCAGTCATTACGCTCCGTTGCAGCATTTGAAAATTTTGACAATATGACTTTGCCTAATGGGTGGGCTATTGTTGACTCATTAAATGATTCCCATACATGGCAGTTTGTTTCGGTATATCCGGTTGCATATACTTTGGATGGAACGCCTTTTGCCATTGTAAACAGTGATGCTGCCGGCAGCATTAACATGAGTGAACAGCTTATTACTAATGAGTATAATTTAAGTTCAAATAATTCAATTATAATAGAATTCGATCAGTATTTTCATTATTTTGGCGGGGGCGGAAACGAAAAAGGCCGCGTAGATGTATGGAACGGTTCTTCATGGGTTAATATTTATACCGTTTCTGAAGAAAAAGGAGCATGGGGAACGCCAAATCATGTTTCAATAGATGCATCGGCATATAAAAACGCAAATTTCAAGGTTCGGTTTTATTATAAAGACGCTAATAATGATTACTGGTGGGCGATAGATAATGTTAAAATATGGGATCCACAACCAAATGATGTTGGAGTTTTAGCATTAAACTCGCCTTCTTCGGGTTTTGGAATGGGTAATGAGCAAATTTCCATAAAGGTTAAAAATTTCGGCACATTATCGCAAACTTCAATACCAGTTTCTTATCGGGTAAATGGCGGCGCTATTGTGAATGAAGTATTGGATAATAATTATGCATCGTTTACTGCGTTAGATTCGGGAGAATCTTTCAATTATGTATTTACTGCCACCTTCGATTTCTCGGGATATCAATCATACAATATAAAAGTATGGACAAGACTAACTACTGATACTGATAATGAAAACGACACCCTGTTAATTACAATTACCAATGCGCCGCAACTATTTCAGGATACATTGGAAAATGTTTTAGCCGGAACATTAGGAATTGAATCTGATGGAGAGTATTATTGGGTTTCGTTTTTCACTACACCGGGCAAATTTGGGAAGTACTCCTTTAGTGGTGAATTACTGGACACATTTAGAATATCGTCAATTAATGTAGGGATAAGAGATTTGGCTTACGATCCAGTAAGTGACCATTTTTTCGGTGGATCGGGTTCACCCACAATTTATGAAATTGATTTGAAATCAGCCACTCCTGCTCTAATTGGAACCAAAAGTGCCCCAACTTCGGTCAGATACATAGCCTATGATCATGTACGAAACGGATTTTGGATAGGAAATATTAACGGGGATATCTATTTAGTAGATAAAAACGGTTCACAAATTAATAGTAGCGAAATCGTTAATCCTATATTAAATGCTAATTTGGCCGGAATGAATAACCGTACCGGTCTGGCATTTGATGATTGGTCATGCCCATCTGAATATCTTTGGGTTTTTTCTCAGCCTTCAACGCCAAGTAATGTTTATTTGTCTCAAATAGATATTCACACAGGTTTGCCTACAGGCAGAAATTTTGATATAAACGGTCAAATTACTTTAACGGGTGCATCACCGACAGCCGGCGGATTGTTTACGCAGCCGGACATTGTAAATGGGACTGTTTCATTGGGAGGAATAATTATGGGTGTAACTAATGGTGTTAATCCCAATTTAATTTTTATTTTGAATTTACAGGCATTGCATCCCGATCAGCCGATGGTGATTAACAGTGTTTTTCCTGCTGAAAATGCCACAATGGTTCATTTAGATCATTTGGTAATGATGATGATAGATGAACCTTATGCTATTAAAAACAGTTCACTTATTCAAATAACTGATGGCACTAACAATATAGCCATTGACAGTGTAAGAGCTTATGGTGATACCATTAAGATTTTCCATGCTCCTTTTATGGGAGAAACAAATTATACGGTTAAGGTTTTGCCGGGCGCTTTAAGCGGATTATGCAGCGACAACACTTATTTTGAATGGTCTTTTACTACAGGTGTTGCCGGTGTTGGTGAGGTTTCGGGTGCACAAATTAAAATGTATCCAAATCCTGCCAATAATGGTTTTGTCATTGAAAATGCAAGGGGAGCTATTATTAAAATACGTTCAATTACCGGAAGTTGCATAATGGAGATAAATATTGACAATGATTCACGGTGGATAAATACTTCCGAATTAAGTGAAGGTATATACTTAGTGGAAATCTTGAAAGATAACACTTCTTTTGTGCAAAAGCTTTTGATTAACAGATAATTTAACCCATTTACTTAAACATTTTTTTAATTATTCATCTTGGATGATTGTTCTCAGTCGTAATGGGTATTATATTGGATTTTCATTGATAAAACTATCGATAAATAAACTAAAATTTAAAATAAATCAATCCGTAAGTTGTTTTGTTGTTGTACATATATCAATTTATGTATTAAAAAAAACATTTATTTTGTAGCACATAAATAAATGTAGTCATGGATAAAACTATTATCGAAAAGAGCATTGCCGATAACATTAAGTCTAAACTTGGCATTAAATCAGTAGGTCAAGCTTCAATACGCGAAGTAAAAAAGCTAGCCGATGATATAGAAGCTGCAACCGGAGTAAAATTTGTCCGCATGGAGATGGGTGTTCCGGGTTTACCTCCTGCACAAGCAGGTATAGAAGCTGAGATTGAGGCATTAAAAACTGGTGTAGCTGCGTTGTATCCTGACATTATGGGAGTGAGAGAACTAAAAAATGAGATTTCCTTGTTTGTTAAAAATTTCCTCAATATAAATGTTAGTCCCGAAGGTTGTGTGCCTACAGTTGGTTCAATGCAGGGAGGTTTTGCTTCGTTTATGATGCTAAACCGCATTAAAGCCGAAAGAGATACTATTTTGTTTATTGATCCGGGGTTCCCTGTTCATAAGCAGCAGATAAAGGTATTGGGGAATAAGTTTGCAAGCTTCGATGTTTACAATTACAGAGGAGACAAATTGCGCGAAAAACTTGAAAGCATTCTGTCGGCAGGAAATATTCATAGTATGTTGTACAGCAACCCAAATAATCCATCATGGATTTGCTTTACGGATGCTGAATTGAAAATAATTGCCGAAGTAGCCGCAAAATATGATGTTGTTGTAATTGAAGACTTAGCGTACTTTGCAATGGATTTCCGTAAAGATTATTCAGTACCGGGGCAGCCCCCATTTCAGCCAACTATTGCAAATTACTATGACAAATATATTTTGATGATTAGTAGTTCCAAGGCTTTTAGCTATGCCGGACAGCGTATTGGAATGATGGTTATTTCAGATAAATTGTTCAATTCCAGATATCCGGATTTAAAACGTTTTTATGCGCGTGAGGAGTTTGGTCATGCGATGATTTTCGGTACTTTATATGCACTAAGTAGTGGCGCAGCTCATACTACACAATATGGTTTGCTTGGAATCTTAAAAGCAGTGAACAGCGGAAAATATAATTTCCGTGACGATGTGATGGAATATGGCAAAAAAGCAGCCATAATGAAAAAGATGTTTACTGATAACGGCTTTAAAATAGTTTACGACATGGACGAAAATGATCCGATAGCTGACGGATTTTATTTTACCGTTTGTTATCCTGGTTTATCCGGTGATCAGCTTTTGGATGAATTTGTGTATTACGGAATCAGTGCCATCGCTCTAAGTACTACCGGAAGCGAGCGTACCGAAGGTATTCGTGCATGCGTGTCGTTGGTAAACAGAAATCAGTTCCCTGCACTTGAAGAGAGATTGAAACTGTTTCACAAAAATCATGCGTAGTTAATTTGTTTTTTCTAAGTAGAAAAACAGGCTGTTTTATTCATTCTACATTTAAACGCATTTAAGCATATATTCGTTTTTTAATGAGAACGGTCAAAAAAGATGTTTTTCTCCGTTGCACTCAATGGTATGCCGATAGCCGATTTAACATCTTTTGAAAAAAGATTAAGTTCCAGTGCTGCCACTCCCACAGAATACATTATGCGATTATCGACATGATAATTACTTGCCACAGAAACAGCACTTCCAATGGCAATGCCAAAATCCAGCATGGTTATTGAACAAGGAGTATCAATTGGCTTGCTGTTGCAGCCAAAGCCGCAAAAATTGCATAACTGAACATTTCGGGCATTATTCGAGGCGCCAATAAGCACCACTGCATCAGCTTTAAGTAAATTTGCTGCATCTCGACCAAAAAATGCAACATTCTGCTTTTGTGAAATTTCTTCCATTTTTGCCGAAATAAGTTTGATATCATCATCCGATATCAACAAATAACTTAACTGGTCGATGCCTCTGCCTTTGGGTGCTGTTTTGGCAGCAATAATCATATTTTTGGCAATATTAACAATTGCATCATGCATAAAGTCTTCAGGCTTTTTTATACTCATAGTAATATTATTTTTCGTTTGTAACGATTTTTCCTTTAGAAAAAGTAGTTTTTTTCTCAATGTTCCCTTCTATATCATACCAGATTTCATCGCCGTCTTTTAAATTAGCAACATAGTTTACTTCGGTTTTTATGCGATTAGAGCCATTGTGAAGCGCATATTGTTTACCGGTTCCGTTATTAAAATCGGCATAACCAACTTTCATCCCGCCTGCATCATAATAATTCCATTTGCCATCATACAATCCATGATTATAATGACCTGATACCCTTATTTGTCCGTTGGAATAATATTCTTTAAATTCTCCATGAATAGTATCGTTCAAATAAAAAACTGATATTTTTAAATTTCCAAATTCGTCAAATTCTTTAGACTCACCGTTTTTCAATCCATTAGAATACATTGTCGTTTCAGTTTTTAAGCCATTGAATGCAAATTTTTCATACAAACCATCAAGCCGGTCATCTACATAATTCATTATCAGCTGGTGTTTACCATTTGAATAATAGTATTTGGCCAAGCCGTTTTTTTTACCTTTTTTTATTTCAGGAACAATAACATTTTCCCAATAAGGTACAG